>NZ_CCBB010000005.1 GCF_000613185.1 Mycolicibacterium cosmeticum | reverse complement strand
TTCCACTGCAACAACTGAACGGACTGGAAACACTGGTCATAATCATGGTGGCGAATAAGTACGCGTTCTTGCAAATCACCAGAAGGCGGTTCCTGAATGAATGGGAAGCCTTCAAGAAGGTGATAAGCAGGAGAAACATACGAAGGCGCATAACGATACCACTGACCCTCAGCAATCTTAAACTTCTTAGACGAATCACCAGAACGGAAAACATCCTTCATAGAAATTTCACGCGGCGGCAAGTTGCCATACAAAACAGGGTCGCCAGCAATATCGGTATAAGTCAAAGCACCTTTAGCGTTAAGGTACTGAATCTCTTTAGTCGCAGTAGGCGGAAAACGAACAAGCGCAAGAGTAAACATAGTGCCATGCTCAGGAACAAAGAAACGCGGCACAGAATGTTTATAGGTCTGTTGAACACGACCAGAAAACTGGCCTAACGACGTTTGGTCAGTTCCATCAACATCATAGCCAGATGCCCAGAGATTAGAGCGCATGACAAGTAAAGGACGGTTGTCAGCGTCATAAGAGGTTTTACCTCCAAATGAAGAAATAACATCATGGTAACGCTGCATGAAGTAATCACGTTCTTGGTCAGTATGCAAATTAGCATAAGCAGCTTGCAGACCCATAATGTCAATAGATGTGGTAGAAGTCGTCATTTGGCGAGAAAGCTCAGTCTCAGGAGGAAGCGGAGCAGTCCAAATGTTTTTGAGATGGCAGCAACGGAAACCATAACGAGCATCATCTTGATTAAGCTCATTAGGGTTAGCCTCGGTACGGTCAGGCATCCACGGCGCTTTAAAATAGTTGTTATAGATATTCAAATAACCCTGAAACAAATGCTTAGGGATTTTATTGGTATCAGGGTTAATCGTGCCAAGAAAAGCGGCATGGTCAATATAACCAGTAGTGTTAACAGTCGGGAGAGGAGTGGCATTAACACCATCCTTCATGAACTTAATCCACTGTTCACCATAAACGTGACGATGAGGGACATAAAAAGTAAAAATGTCTACAGTAGAGTCAATAGCAAGGCCACGACGCAATGGAGAAAGACGGAGAGCGCCAACGGCGTCCATCTCGAAGGAGTCGCCAGCGATAACCGGAGTAGTTGAAATGGTAATAAGACGACCAATCTGACCAGCAAGGAAGCCAAGATGGGAAAGGTCATGCGGCATACGCTCGGCGCCAGTTTGAATATTAGACATAATTTATCCTCAAGTAAGGGGCCGAAGCCCCTGCAATTAAAATTGTTGACCACCTACATACCAAAGACGAGCGCCTTTACGCTTGCCTTTAGTACCTCGCAACGGCTGCGGACGACCAGGGCGAGCGCCAGAACGTTTTTTACCTTTAGACATTACATCACTCCTTCTGCACGTAATTTTTGACGCACGTTTTCTTCTGCGTCAGTAAGAACGTCAGTGTTTCCTGCGCGTACACGCAAGGTAAACGCGAACAATTCAGCGGCTTTAACCGGACGCTCGACGCCATTAATAATGTTTTCCGTAAATTCAGCGCCTTCCATGATGAGACAGGCCGTTTGAATGTTGACGGGATGAACATAATAAGCAATGACGGCAGCAATAAACTCAACAGGAGCAGGAAAGCGAGGGTATCCTACAAAGTCCAGCGTACCATAAACGCAAGCCTCAACGCAGCGACGAGCACGAGAGCGGTCAGTAGCAATCCAAACTTTGTTACTCGTCAGAAAATCGAAATCATCTTCGGTTAAATCCAAAACGGCAGAAGCCTGAATGAGCTTAATAGAGGCCAAAGCGGTCTGGAAACGTACGGATTGTTCAGTAACTTGACTCATGATTTCTTACCTATTAGTGGTTGAACAGCATCGGACTCAGATAGTAATCCACGCTCTTTTAAAATGTCAACAAGAGAATCTCTACCATGAACAAAATGTGACTCATATCTAAACCAGTCCTTGACGAACGTGCCAAGCATATTAAGCCACTTCTCCTCATCCAACGCGTCAGTTTTTGACAGAATCGTTAGTTGATGGCGAAAGGTCGCAAAGTAAGAGCTTCTCGAGCTGCGCAAGGATAGGTCGAATTTTCTCATTTTCCGCCAGCAGTCCACTTCGATTTAATTCGTAAACAAGCAGTAGTAATTCCTGCTTTATCAAGATAATTTTTCGACTCATCAGAAATATCCGAAAGTGTTAACTTCTGCGTCATGGAAGCGATAAAACTCTGCAGGTTGGATACGCCAATCATTTTTATCGAAGCGCGCATAAATTTGAGCAGATTTGTCGTCACAGGTTGCGCCGCCAAAACGTCGGCTACAGTAACTTTTCCCAGCCTCAATCTCATCTCTCTTTTTGCGTTCTGCTTCAATATCTGGTTGAACGGCGTCGCGTCGTAACCCAGCTTGGTAAGTTGGATTAAGCACTCCGTGGACAGATTTGTCATTGTGAGCATTTTCATCCCGAAGTTGCGGCTCATTCTGATTCTGAACAGCTTCTTGGGAAGTAGCGACAGCTTGGTTTTTAGTGAGTTGTTCCATTCTTTAGCTCCTAGACCTTTAGCAGCAAGGTCCATATCTGACTTTTTGTTAACGTATTTAGCCACATAGAAACCAACAGCCATATAACTGGTAGCTTTAAGCGGCTCACCTTTAGCATCAACAGGCCACAACCAACCAGAACGTGAAAAAGCGTCCTGCGTGTAGCGAACTGCGATGGGCATACTGTAACCATAAGGCCACGTATTTTGCAAGCTATTTAACTGGCGGCGATTGCGTACCCGACGACCAAAATTAGGGTCAACGCTACCTGTAGGAAGTGTCCGCATAAAGTGCACCGCATGGAAATGAAGACGGCCATTAGCTGTACCATACTCAGGCACACAAAAATACTGATAGCAGTCGGCGTGTGAATCATTAGCCTTGCGACCCTCGGCAGCAAGAACCATACGACCAATATCACGAAAATAGTCACGCAAAGCATTGGGATTATCATAAAACGCCTCTAATCGGTCGTCAGCCAACGTGAGAGTGTCAAAAACGATAAACCAACCATCAGCATGAGCCTGTCGCATTGCATTCATCAAACGCTGAATAGCAAAGCCTCTACGCGATTTCATAGTGGAGGCCTCCAGCAATCTTGAACACTCATCCTTAATACCTTTCTTTTTGGGGTAATTATACTCATCGCGAATATCCTTAAGAGGGCGTTCAGCAGCCAGCTTGCGGCAAAACTGCGTAACCGTCTTCTCGTTCTCTAAAAACCATTTTTCGTCCCCTTCGGGGCGGTGGTCTATAGTGTTATTAATATCAAGTTGGGGGAGCACATTGTAGCATTGTGCCAATTCATCCATTAACTTCTCAGTAACAGATACAAACTCATCACGAACGTCAGAAGCAGCCTTATGGCCGTCAACATACATATCACCATTATCGAACTCAACGCCCTGCATACGAAAAGACAGAATCTCTTCCAAGAGCTTGATGCGGTTATCCATCTGCTTATGGAAGCCAAGCATTGGGGATTGAGAAAGAGTAGAAATGCCACAAGCCTCAATAGCAGGTTTAAGAGCCTCGATACGCTCAAAGTCAAAATAATCAGCGTGACATTCAGAAGGGTAATAAGAACGAACCATAAAAAAGCCTCCAAGATTTGGAGGCATGAAAACATACAATTGGGAGGGTGTCAATCCTGACGGTTATTTCCTAGACAAATTAGAGCCAATACCATCAGCTTTACCGTCTTTCCAGAAATTGTTCCAAGTATCGGCAACAGCTTTATCAATACCATGAAAAATATCAACCACACCAGAAGCAGCATCAGTGACGACATTAGAAATATCCTTTGCAGTAGCGCCAATATGAGAAGAGCCATACCGCTGATTCTGCGTTTGCTGATGAACTAAGTCAACCTCAGCACTAACCTTGCGAGTCATTTCTTTGATTTGGTCATTGGTAAAATACTGACCAGCCGTTTGAGCTTGAGTAAGCATTTGGCGCATAATCTCGGAAACCTGCTGTTGCTTGGAAAGATTGGTGTTTTCCATAATAGACGCAACGCGAGCAGTAGACTCCTTCTGTTGATAAGCAAGCATCTCATTTTGTGCATATACCTGGTCTTTCGTATTCTGGCGTGAAGTCGCCGACTGAATGCCAGCAATCTCTTTTTGAGTCTCATTTTGCATCTCGGCAATCTCTTTCTGATTGTCCAGTTGCATTTTAGTAAGCTCTTTTTGATTCTCAAATCCGGCGTCAACCATACCAGCAGAGGAAGCATCAGCACCAGCACGCTCCCAAGCATTAAGCTCAGGAAATGCAGCAGCAAGATAATCACGAGTATCCTTTCCTTTATCAGCGGCAGACTTGCCACCAAGTCCAACCAAATCAAGCAACTTATCAGAAACGGCAGAAGTGCCAGCCTGCAACGTACCTTCAAGAAGTCCTTTACCAGCTTTAGCCATAGCACCAGAAACAAAACTAGGGACGGCCTCATCAGGGTTAGGAACATTAGAGCCTTGAATGGCAGATTTAATACCAGCATCACCCATGCCTACAGTATTGTTATCGGTAGCAAGCACATCACCTTGAATGCCACCGGAGGCGGCTTTTTGACCGCCTCCAAACAATTTAGACATGGCGCCACCAGCAAGAGCAGAAGCAATACCGCCAGCAATAGCACCAAACATAAATCACCTCACTTAAGTGGCTGGAGACAAATAATCTCTTTAATAACCTGATTCAGCGAAACCAATCCGCGGCATTTAGTAGCGGTAAAGTTAGACCAAACCATGAAACCAACATAAACATTATTGCCCGGCGTACGGGGAAGGACGTCAATAGTCACACAGTCCTTGACGGTATAATAACCACCATCATGGCGACCATCCAAAGGATAAACATCATAGGCAGTCGGGAGGGTAGTCGGAACCGAAGAAGACTCAAAGCGAACCAAACAGGCAAAAAATTTAGGGTCGGCATCAAAAGCAATATCAGCACCAACAGAAACAACCTGATTAGCGGCGTTGACAGATGTATCCATCTGAATGCAATGAAGAAAACCACCATTACCAGCATTAACCGTCAAACTATCAAAATATAACGTTGACGATGTAGCTTTAGGTGTCTGTAAAACAGGTGCCGAAGAAGCTGGAGTAACAGAAGTGAGAACCAGCTTATCAGAAAAAAAGTTTGAATTATGGCGAGAAATAAAAGTCTGAAACATGATTAAACTCCTAAGCAGAAAACCTACCGCGCTTCGCTTGGTCAACCCCTCAGCGGCAAAAATTAAAATTTTTACCGCTTCGGCGTTATAACCTCACACTCAATCTTTTATCACGAAGTCATGATTGAATCGCGAGTGGTCGGCAGATTGCGATAAACGGTCACATTAAATTTAACCTGACTATTCCACTGCAACAACTGAACGGACTGGAAACACTGGTCATAATCATGGTGGCGAATAAGTACGCGTTCTTGCAAATCACCAGAAGGCGGTTCCTGAATGAATGGGAAGCCTTCAAGAAGGTGATAAG
>NZ_CCBB010000004.1 GCF_000613185.1 Mycolicibacterium cosmeticum | reverse complement strand
ACCCCTACAGCGGCCTGGGCGATGTCGCGGGCGTGCCCAGAGACCTGATCGATGAGGCGTCACAACGCTCCTCTGCCTTGCACGAATGGGCTGAGGCCAACCTGATCGCCAACGACGCTGACACACTGTCGGCCGCGCAGCTCTCGGCAGCCCAAAAGGCCACGCGGCCGGCTAAACCCGAACACAAACCCTGGCCCGAACTTCGTCAGGAATGGGCCGACCGGTTCGGCCCGTTCGAACTCGACCACACCGCCCAACAGCAGGCCCGCCACGCGCGGCGCACCGCCCGCGGGAGCCGCACCGACCTTGAAACGGTGGTGGATGCCGCCCGCGCCGCGGCCGCCGACATCACCAAACCGGCGTTCACTCGTGCCGATCTCATCGAAGCGATCGGCGCCCGACTCCCGATCGCCATCGATGGCGCACCCCAAGGTCCACTGGGCGTGCTGGAGGTCCTGGCCGACCGAATGGCCGTCCCGCTGACTGCCCCGCGTCAGGCCCATGAACGCGAAAAATACGAACGGTTCACCACCGCGCCGATCATCGCCGAAGAGGCCGCCATCGTGGCGCTCATGGGCGCCAGCAACCCCGCCGCGGCCCTGCCCGCCACCGTCCTCGACACCGAGGATCTGTCCGCTGAGCAGGCCCGCGCCATCACCGCCATTGCCACCAGTCCATGGCTCGTCCAACCCCTCTCCGCTCCCGCTGGAGCGGGCAAAACAACATCGCTGCGGGTGCTGCGTGAGGGCGTGGCGCGCAGCGGCGGCCACGATCGGGTGCTGGTGCTCGCGCCCACCGGCAGGGCCGTTGACGTCGCTGTGCAAGAGGCCGCCGGTGACACCGGCCGGACCATCGACAGTGCCCTCACACGGCTGCGTCGGGGGTCGCTGCAACTCGATGCGCGCACTCTGATCGTCGTCGACGAGGCCGGCATGGTCGGGACCCCGCAGTGGCGTGCACTGCTGGCCGCCACCACCGCGGCAGGGGCCAAAACCGTCCTTGTCGGCGACGCCCATCAGCTGGCGCCGGTGAAGTCGCGCGGTGGCATGTTCGAGCAACTATGTGCCGATCTGCCTTGGACCCAGCACCTCACCGAAGTGTGGCGCATGCGCGACGCTGAGGAGCGCACCGCGTCGCTGAGCGTGCGCCACGGCGGGGCTAAAGCACGCCGCCGCGCGGTGGACTGGTACCGCCGCCATGACCGCCTCGCTACCGGGGACGCGGTGTCGATGGGTGACGATGCGGTGGCCGCCTTCAAGCGTGATCGCGAGGCGGGGAAAGACGCGCTGTTGGTCGGCGATTCGTGGGAGATGGTCGACGAACTGAACATCCGCATTCACAACGACACCATCGAGGCCAGCGCCCCCACGGTGGCCGCCGCCCGCGGTCATCGGATCGCTGTCGGCGACCTTGTGATGAGCCGGGAGAACGACCCCAGCATTGCCGTCTACGACGCCGGCGAGATGCGCCTCACGACCGATGCACCCGTGCGCAACGGACAACGCTGGGAGGTCTATCGCGTGGACCCCGAAACCGGCCGGGTGGCCGCCCGCCGCCTCGGCGATGGGGCTCGCGTCGCGTTCGAGGGCGACTATCTCCGCACCCACGTGCACCTCGGTTGGGCGGTCACCGTGCACGCCGCCCAAGGCGCGACCGCCGACACCACCCACACCTTGCTCTCGGCCGAGCGAGCACACAGGGGATTGGCCTACGTCGGGCTCACCCGAGGCCGCGACACCAACCACGCTTACCTCTACACCCGAGACGCCGAGGAAGCCGACCACGCACACGGTGAACGCACCCCTGGTGTCCACGTCGGGCAGCGTGGAACCGCCCGCGAAGCCGCCGCGCTCCTGTCCCAAATCGTCGGTCGCGATGTCCGCGACCAGACGGCCGCCGTCGCGGCCGCCGACACCGACCGAGAGCTGCTGACCGAACCCGTCGTCGACTTGCTCGAGGCGCGCACCCGCGCCCGCGCAGCCGCCCGCATCGCCCACCACCACCACCTCACCGACCGCGCTCAGGCTGCCGATCGCGCCCGGGCGGAGCGCGCCGTTGCTGCCGAGCTGCCCATGCTGGCGGCCGAGGTGACTCAGATTGAAGCGTCCTGGCAGCTCAGCCCGGCCACCGTGTACCCGCCGCCGGCACACGGGTGGGAGGACCTCGACGACGCCAGCAAGGCGGCGGTGGCCACCATCACCGCGAGCATGCAGAACGTCCAGGTCCTCACCGTGGGATCGGACGCCGACAAGCACGCCGCCCTGGCCGCGGTCACCGCCGCGGCGCACGGCAAGAACAAACACGTCCTGGCCGTACCGGCCACCCGCGCGGCGGCCGCAGACGCCACCAACCAGCCCTACGACGTCGACCGCATCGCCAGCCCGCGCCGAACTCGCGAATTGATCGACAACGGTCAGTGGACCATCCCGCCAGGCAACCTGGTCGTCATCGACGACGCCGATCACCTAGACCCAAAACTGTTGCGCTACTTCACCGAACACGCCACCGCCACCAACACCAAACTCCTGCTCGTCCACACACCGACCCCCGAACAGCAACCCGGCCACACCGTCGTCCAGGCCCTCGCCGAGACCCTGCCGTGGACACAACACATCGGCGCTCCATCGACCCCGCAGGCCCATCGCACCGCCACCGAACGAGTCACCACCCTGCTAGGCGAACCCCACGCGGCCGCACCCTCACCGGCGAACTCGGCGGCCGTCGAACTACTCGACCGCCGCAACCGCGCCCTCGACACCTACCAGAAGACCCAGGCACGCAATCGGCGCTGGACCGATCGTCACGCCCAGCAGGAACGCGAACGCGCCCACACCCGCGACCGGGGCGGCTTCGAACTCTGATATCACGCCCACTATCGCGAGTGAAAACACCACTGCTATCACCGCCCATAGCGGGACACCTATCGCGCACGCTGGATACAGCCGATATCGCGACTGCTATCACCGGAGGTTGACCGCCTACCGGTGGCTGGTCGCGACCACCGACATCAGCGAGGGAGTGGCAATACCGGCCATCGCTGCAGCGTAGGCGACATCAGCGGGGCTTTCCTCACGCCAGCACAGCAGAGTCTCCACCCGCCGGCAGCGCTGGAACAGCTCGCGATACGTCACCAGCTGGTGCCGGTCTTCCACACCCAGAATTCCGGGACGTTGTGAACCCGTCATCAGATTCGCGTCGGTGTACTCGGCCTGCAACGCATCCCATTGCGCCTCAGCAGGCCACTGCCGGCCCACCACCAGACGACCTACCGCCTGCGCTGTGGAGGACAACTCCGGACCGCCGAACACCGCCTGCTGAATCAGATATCGGGCATACACCTCGGCCGCGTCCTCATCGGCGGCCAACTCGCGATACAGACCCGAGTTGAGGGTCTCCAAGCGATGCGAACGGTCGCGGGTGAGCGACCCAGCCAAAGCCTCCTGAGCAGCACTGGATGGACCCACCCCGATCGCCACGTCCGGAGTGGCCTCGTCGACGAAATCGGACGCATGCGGCCAGCCGGTGGCCACGGCCGAGACCGCATAACCCATCGCCCGGACCGCGCGCACCACACGCTCAGCCGGGTTGAACCAGCCAAACCAACGATCGTCGAAATCCGCGTCCAAGTGCGCGGCCACCGGCATGCTGCGCAACAGATACACCCCGGCGGGGATGAAGCATGCACCCTCGTTGTTGCACACCCACAGATCAGGAACCCCAGTGCTGCCGCGGGCCACGGCCACCGCCCATTCCAGCCCCGGGAACGCCACACTGGACGCCGCCGCCAGATCCGCAACAGCCGTCCGCGCGTTCTCCAGATCGGTCATGGACACATCCCGGGGAACCCGCGCAGGAGGAGCGCTATCGCGCACCCCCGGCAGAAAACCCGGAGCCCCAGGAGCCGCATTGCCTGCACTGGCGGGCGGCCCAGCGGCCGCCGCCCCCGACGATGACGACACAGCCGCTCCAGCCGCACTAGCGGCGCTCGCCGCGGCAGGCGGCAACACCGAACCATACGAAGACATCGGTGTCGACATGCCACCACCCACATTCGCCGCCCCAGCCGGAACGCCCACCCCGCCAGCGGTCGACGAGCTGGCCGGGCCGGGAGCAGAGCTGGCGGCCGCCGGTGCCGCTGACGCAGGAGCAGTACCCCCAGCCAACGGAGCCGCCGCCAGCGGGCCTGTGGGTGTCTGCGGAATAGCCTGCGCTGCAGCAGTATTAGCCGGTGAGAACCCACCCGCGGTCGAACTGCCCGCCGCTAGGCCGCGCCCAAACTCACTACCCAGCGATGATGCCGGTGACGATGCTCCGGACGCCTGCGACGCACCACCAGTCGCCGACGAGCCACCGGACAAGCCGCTGTTCATGCCGCCAGTCAAGCCCTGCATCGACCCGGCCCCGCTGCTCAGGCCGCTTAGCGGTGAACTCCCGCCACCGCCACCACCACCCACTGATGGAGCCGACAACGGTGAAGTAGGCAGCGACTCGCGACCAGTTAGAGGCGGGGACGTAATACTCCCTCCGCCGCGATCAGTGGAGGGGCGAGTCCCTAATGTCGACGAGGGGACGTTTTGAATCGATGTCGGCAGTCCATTAGGACTGTCCGAGCTGGGATTTGTTCCCAGCCCGTTTCCGTCGCCGTGCGGCTTTTTTCCGTCAAGTGCATCGGCTGGCGAAGCTTCATTTGCGGGCTTGTCTGTCGAATGCTCGGTACCTAGGCCGCCCCCATCACCTGTTGACGGCGGCGCTTCCGGTGGAGGGCCGAATTGCTTCGTCAGGCCAGCGGTCTCTTGTTGGCCGTAACCCAGTAATTGTGTTGAGGCCACTTCGATGTGTGGGCGATATTTCGCGATGATGGGTCCCACGGCAACGGGTTGGCCCCGGTTAGTCATCAGGGCTTGTTCGATTTCTCGGTGTGCGGCGTCGTGTGCGTTACGCATCTTGCGTTTCGCGGTGTGGATATCTTTACTGAGTCGGTCACTGCGGATGGCAACGTCCTTGGCGAGGTCCACCAAGTTTTCGTGTGCTAGATGCAGTGTCCTGTAATGTCTTTGGGCGGCTTCTCGCCCCTCGCCCTCGGTCCAATCGCCATCGAAGACCCGACCGGCCTGGCCGGTCGCAATCTGGTCTGCCTCGGCATGATCCCGCGCCCACTTTGCCACCGCTTGTGAGTAATTCATGACAGCAGACTCAGAGACCTCGGGCCACTCCCCCGGGGCGATCAGCGCAGCCGTGTATGCCCCTGATGGACGGGGGATATCGCTGGTGCCGTTAGGCTCGGCTTGATCTGGATTGAACCCATCCGGCGCAGGGCGAGCGGCCACCACTTGCTGGAAGACCTGCGTGGCAATTACGCGGTATCGCCGATCCCAGCCGGCTCTACCTGTTGCGTCCTGACCACTATTTGTCGCCGGCATCAGTGCGGCAACCCACACGCATCGGCCAACGCATATGTCGCGACATTCCCCACGTCCGTCAACCGATTCACCTCGATAGCTGGTCTACCCGCCAAAGCTGCGCTGGAGACGTCTATGGCGGACTGGATGTACTCTTTCGCTGCCTCGGCGACATCATTGGGCGTAGCCGGGGATATCGAATTCTCTACTGCCGCAACGCTGTTCATTTTTCTAAGGACGACCGGAATGTTGAGATCGCCATTCACGATCAGCCCGTCCGATGCTCCCGTGCCTCTAACTGCGGAATCGAATGTGTGGCACACCTTGCTCTTGGCTGCGTCCTGTTCGGCGGGCGTATAGGTGGGTGCGGTCGGCGAAGGCGATGGCGCGGCTGTGCTGGAGGTGCTGTCCTTGGTGACCGCGTAGGTGATTGCCGAGGCCGCGGCTACGGCCACGATGTTGGCCGCCACCACAGCAACAATCAGACCCCAGCGCCGAGGTTCGTGGGAGACCGGGTGGACCGGTGGTGGCGGCCCGTACGGTGGTTGGCCCACCCCGTTGGTGGGCCAATGTGGTTGCGCAGCTTGAGGTTCGGATGACTGCCACGGCGATCCCATTGTGATGCGCCTTTACGTCCTGAGGGCGTCGGCGTTGGCTGCCTCAGTGGTCTCAACGGCGGCCACCGTGGTGAGGGTGGCGACCTGGCCGGCAGCGGTGCGGGTACCGACCTCCAGGGCCTTGGCTTCTAGTAGCGCGGTGGCCACCGTGAAGAACGGAGCGGTGTACTGGTCTGCCGCCGGCGGCAAGGGAACACCCGAGGCGCTGGTCCTGGCGCGTCCGCTGTCGGCGCTGGTCAGGCCATCCTGAGTGGCATGCGGGTCCATTTCAAATGATGACGGCAACTCAATTCCCCTCGTCTGCGTCTGCTTCCAGGTTGCGGTGTAGAGCCTCGATTTCGAACGTTGTGGCGGCCACCTCGGCTTGGTACGTGGGATGCTCAGCGGCCATCGGCTGCAGCTCGGCGGGTAGTGCTTGCGAAAATTGGGCCCACTCATCGGATCGCACACCTTCGCGCGCCGCGGTGACTTGCTTGCGGATCCACGTCCCAAACTGACGCTGCACCGCCATCGGATCATGAATGTCGGCGGGGAATGGTTGGCCGACCGCGCGCGCGGCCGAGTCGGCCATGACCGCAATCGTCGCCCGCCACTCTCGTTCCGCTTTGTCCATCTCGCGCAACACGGGCTGGACCCACTTATCCCACTCCCTGCACACGGTGGGCCAGTCCTCGGCCAGGACGGCCTTCCACAGCGCTGCTGGCGGCCTACCATCACCGCGGCCAACCTGCGCGAACCACGATGCCTGGTGCCGCACCATCAGCATCGCGCTCACGCTGGCTGCGCAGCGTGAGCGCTGCTGTTCGCCATGGTCCATGTGTCAGATTTTACGGCTCGGTCCTGTCAACAGCGCGGTCCCAAAACAGATTGCAGATCCTTAACTGGCTGGTCAGCAGGGGCTTCTACCTGTATGTACCGGCGGTCGGTCCTTTTCGGTACAGCGGGGTCATACTCGGTCAGTGGTGGAGCGTGAGTTGTTGCGTTGGCTGGTCGATGCCGGTGGGCAGGCGGCTGAGCGCTGTCTGGGGCGGCTCGTCGACGACACGGCGGAACGTCGGGACAGTGTTGATCTGATGTGGCCTGCCGTGCCGTGGGTGTTATGAGGGAGCCCCCGATTAGGGCAGTCCATAGCGGCGGCGCAGCTCCTCGCCGCTGATCGTGTTCCCAGCGGCATAGTCGGCATCTGCAACAGCAAGTTCGTCCCACAGGTCAGTTTCAGCTCGCCAGCTCTCCATCGATGTCTGATCTGCTTTGTCCATCGCATCAGCCACCGCGTCGAAGTGTGCCGGCGTGCTGCCGGCAGCATCGTCGGTCATAGCTCCATTCTCGTCGCAACCGACCTATCCGCACTGTGACCCGCGCCGATCTAAGTAGGGACCGGTGTGACACGCCGAGGTGGCGTGCTTCCATTCGGGCGCATCTACCTGCGAGTACAGTGAATGAGGTGCCGTTAGTGCGCCCAAAATCCGGTTGAGCCGGTTGAGGCCAGCACATTCCCCAGCTTTTTCTGTCACCCCGCTTTGGCCTCGATACCGGTAGACTTGCCGCACAATCGCAGTAGCACGACTGTGTCCACATCCGGTCGCTACCCTCGAAAACCTTCTCTCCCGCCCTGTTAGCGGGCTCACCGAGCAACTGCGCACACAGCCAGTTCCGTAGGTTGTTCAGCCATCGAAATGTACTGCTGGACTGATCTTTTCATGGGTTCACCCATGAAAAGGCGCGCTTAGTGCGCGTCGAAGCCGGGTCTTCCCGGCTTTTTTTGTGCCCGGCCCCTGGTCGGGCACTTTCTGTTGGTACACCTCGCAAGGAGGTCAATATGGTCGTCTCGGGCGCGTGGAATCTGGTCTGGATTCTGCCTGTGCTGGTGATGGTCTACCAAGCGGTGTTCTGCCGGCGCGATGAGCCGTCAGAACGCATCGTGGCCATCCTCGGTGGGCTCGCCGGGATCGTGGGCGCCGCCGCGGCTGCGCTTCGCGAGTGGCTTCGGTAGCCCCTGAAATGAGCGTCCTTTCCGCCGGGAGAAAGCTGCCGATGCCGCCGTAGCCTCCTGTGCGCGGACGGCCCCGTCAGCGGCTTCACGCGCACACCACGCTGGCTTTCGCCTCGCAGTCGTCGAATCTCGATTTCGACGCGCGAGGCTTTTTCATGCCCAGACACGGCCAGGGGCCACTCCTGCGCGGTCACATAGGCCGTCACGCGGCGGACCAGTGACCAGTTGCGGGCGGCCTACTGCAGCACTCGACGGACCCATGTACCGGTCGGGGCATCAAGGCAGCGACCGGACCCGGGCTCGCCCGACACCAGACGACGCCAGTGCTGCGCCGGATGTGGCTGGGAGCTGAGGACCGGCCAGCTCGACTGTGAGTCCTGGTCGAAAAGGACGTCGTCAGCCTGAATTGCTTCGATGAGCACCCACTGAGCGCTGATTTGGTTTCTCATGCCGTGAAGGGTAGTTCGACGCCGAATACTCTGCTGCACAGCTTTTTGGCGGCCTCGCGCTGCCTGAGTGGGGCACGGGATTTCAGACCCAACCGGGCCGCTTGCGGGCCGGGCGGGAGCCGTCTTGTGTCTTTTGCCCCAGGCCGGGAGAGCCAGGCCCCCCTCGAAGGCTAGCCGCGGCGCGACGGGTGGCGAGCGTCTGCAATCTGCTGCAGCTCGTCGAGGGACAGCAGGTAGTCCTCTCGGTGGAATCCGCGGTCGCGGCTGGCCTTGATGCGGCGGTGTTCGGCAACCATGCGTATGTAGGTGTCGAGCATGAGGGCGTGGGAGTTCCCTTCGTCGTTGCTCTTCCACTGTTCGTGCAGTTCAGCCCACCGGCCGTCGCTCATGAGGAACTCGACGTAGCGGGCCATGTGGTTTTCGAGTCCGTCGTTGCCGTCGAAGCCCTTAAATTCCAGCTCGTACTTGAGGTCCTCGTCGACGGTGGTCCCGTCTTTCTCCAGCCGCCGGATGCTGAAGGTGATGATGCGGAACATGTCGAGGATGTCCAGGACGCGGCCGCAGTCACGCTTCGACAGCTCGGGGTTGAACCCGGCGACTTCGCGCCAGTACTCCCCGGTGTAGCCCGCCTCGATCACCCGCGCCCGCCCCAGCTGATAGTCGGCGTCTCCGTCCACGTCGTCGTTGTCCTCGGGCAGCACGCGCGCGAGGATGCGGTGAAGCAGGGAGAGCACCTGCCGATCGGCAATCCGCATCGTCTCCGGCGCCGGTAGGTCGCCGTGGTCCTCTTTGGACTCATACCCAGGGACGAGCGCGGCCATGAGCAGATCGCGGACGTACTCGCTGACGGTGACACCCTCCGCGTCGGCCATGTCCTTGAGTTCATCGCGGACCTGATCATCGACTCGGATATTCAAGACGGCCATACCGCTCTCCTTAACGTAGTGACGTATGACGAATGTGAATTAGTGTCATACAGCATTACGTGGATGACAAGGGTGCACTGGCTCGGTCGGCGATGTCGCTCGGGGTCCGTTCAGACGACTTCGCGATCTGCGGGGGTGGCGGCTCTGCGGTGGGTTGCAAGGAAGTCGTCGATGAGGGTTGTGCAGTCCTCGCGCGTGATGGTGCGCAGACCGGTCATGCGTGCGAATGCGAGGGGTCCGACGAGTTGGCAGATCGCGAGGTCGCGGTCAATGTTGCCGAGTTCGGCGTGAGCTTTCGAGCTGGTGAGGATGGCGTCGAACGGTTGACGGTACTGGTCAACGACGCGGGCCCGCAGCGCCCCGGATGCGTGACTGTTCTCGGCCTCGTCTTTGGCGCCGGTCGGCCCGAGTGACAGCCATGCCAAGGTGGTGACGTGCAGCGGGGCGTCGTTGAACAGGGCGGCTTGGCGGCTGAGCAACTCGATCAGTTGATCGCGTAGGGA
This sequence comes from Mycolicibacterium cosmeticum, assembly GCF_000613185.1. Classification (NCBI taxonomy): domain Bacteria; kingdom Bacillati; phylum Actinomycetota; class Actinomycetes; order Mycobacteriales; family Mycobacteriaceae; genus Mycobacterium; species Mycolicibacterium cosmeticum. The sequence goes on along the minus strand of NZ_CCBB010000004.1, from coordinate 17,313 downwards.
ACCGCTGATCGGCGCTGGTGTGCTTACCTGCGGCAGTAGCCGCTCGAATGTGGCAGCCAGCAGATGCGACGAGCTCTGAAAATGCCGATACAGCGTGGTGCGGGCCACCTTGGATGCTTTGGTGACGGCATCGATGGTGACGGCCTCGACCCCTCCGGTGCTCAACAGTGTTGCCGCAGCATCCAATAGTCGATTCCGTGACCGGATCCGCCGCGGATCGATGTCGTCATCATCGGGCAGGGAGGGCTGATTGCTGTCGCTCACGGGTCACCTCGGCGGTCGATTTCGACGATGTCGCACCGGGAAGCCTAGCAGTTGTGGTACTACCAGTATCGCAGCGAAACTAAAGGTATCTGGAGTGTGCTTGTGTCAGATTGTGCGGCGCCGTCGGAACGGCTGCCCTCACACACCCCGACCTGCATGGGGTGTGGCCCGGACAATCCGCACGGCCTGCACGTGGAGGTCTACCGCAGTGCGGATTCGGTGTATGCCGATGTCACATTCGACGAGCGCCACATCGGAGCCCCCGGCCTGGCGCACGGTGGGGCCGTCGCCGCCGCCTGCGATGACGTGCTGGGCTTCACGCTATGGATCGCCGGCACGCCTGCGGTGACGCGCAGTCTGACGGTGGAGTATCTGCAACCAGTGCCGCTGCACCGGCCCCACCGGATCACCGCGCACATCAGCGCCCGCGAGGGCCGGGCGTTGCACGTCGCGGCGACCGGCACCTGCGAAGGGGCCACCCGGTTCACCGCGACGGCCGTATTCATCGTGGTTGATACCGCACATTTCGCCGCCCACGGCGATATCAGCGGTTTCGGGGAGATCCTCGAGCAGTTCTCGCGCCGCGGCGGCGATCACACACCATGACCGTCACCAGCGCCCGAGCGAGCGACACGCACACCGGGCTCGTCGAGGAGCATTTGGTTGGCGATCAGGTTCACGCAGCCGGGGTGCCACGTTCGCGCGTCTCGGCCCGTCGTCGCGAGGCCATCATGGATGCCGCCTTGGCTATAGCTGCCACCGGCGGGTACGACGCGGTGCACATGCGATTGGTCGCCGAGCGCGTCGGCATGGCCGTGGGCACGCTGTACCGCTATTTCCCAGCCAAAACACATCTGCTGGTCGCGGCGCTGAATCGCGAATTTCAGCGTCTCGACGTCGCCGGCAACTGGACAACCGGTGCCGGCACACCGCGGCAGCGATTGGAGCGACTGACCACCCACCTGCACGACCGGTGGCAGCGCGAGCCGCTGCTGACCGACGCCATGACTAGGGCCTTCGCCGTGGCCGACACCCGCGCCGCCGCGGAACTCGATTCTGCCGCTGCGACGATCCACACGCTGCTGGCCAGCACCCTCAGCGCGGGCGAGCCGACACCGGCACATCTGGTTGTCGCCGGCATCATCTCCGACATCTGGTTGGCCAACCTGCTCGCCTTCATCAGCGGGCGGGTGTCCGCGGAGGAGACCCGTGACCGCATCGACCGGGCCGTTCATCGGCTACTCGACAGCGCCGCCGCGCACTCCGAGGAACCGTAACGATACTTCTAGTATCGCAGCGATACCTGCCGCACCCTTAAGGGTGCGACTCAATGGTGCGTCGAAGGAGAAGGCCATGTACACCCAATGGATCGAAGATTGTGTCGTGCAACGGGTTTCGGTGCGCGACGGCTTGGTGCTCGACCTGGACGACTACAATGAGGTCGTCATCTCGCGTCCCCTGCGGCTCACTCTGCCCGCAGCAGATCGCTTTCCCGCGGAGGCGGTCCTCATCAATCCCTTGCAGATCTCGGTGTACGAGCGCCCGCTGCTGAACCTGGCCGGCGCAGTGTGCACCCAGGCCTGGTCGGGTGACGACGGGGGGTTGCACCTGAGCTTCTCCCGTGGTCACCGCATCGACGTTGATCCCGACGAGCAGTTCACCGCGTGGGAGCTGTACGGCAAGCGGCACGGCTACATGGCCTGTCTACCGCACGGGCGTGTCCGCGTGGTCCGGCACGACATCCCCGAAAGCGACGACGCCAACATCGTGAACCGATAAGCCACCGCTGGCCGCAGACCCCGTCGACTATCCGATTTACGCTACATCATGTAGCGTAGCGATACCGATAGTATCGTAGATCTAGGGGGTTCGGTGACCAACCGCACGACAGGGTCTTCGGTAACACCGGCCCGCGCTGCCCGGCGCGAGACTCCCGCCGATCCCGCATCCAGCCGCGAATACAGTGCTCGGCTCGCAGCGTTGGGACGATTCACTGTGCGGCACAAAGCCTTGACCATCGGTGTGTGGATCGGCGCCGCGATCGTTTTGGCGCTGCTGTTCCCGCAGCTGGAAACGGTGGTGCGCCAGCAGTCGGTGGATTTGATTCCGCGCGACGCCCCGTCGCTGCAAACGGTGGAGCGGATGAGCACCGCCTTCAACGAGCAGGGGTCGAAAACCATGCTGTTCGTGGCCATGGAAGACCCAGCCGGGCTGACCCCGGCGACCCAACAGCGCTACGACCGCCTTCTGGAACGACTGCGCGCTGACAGTCAGCACGTCCTGCTGGTGCAGGATCTGCTGGCCGATCCGGTCACCAGAACCCAGGCCGTCAGCGCCGACGGCACATCCTGGTATCTGCCGGTGGGAGTGGCCGGCACGCTGGGTGACCCCACTGCTGCGGAGTCGGTCAAGGCGGTGCGTGACATCACTGCAGAAGTGTTCGCCGGTTCGTCCACGACCGCGCAGGTGACCGGGCCGCCGGCGACGTTCAGTGACATGATCGCCGCCGCCGAGCATGATCTGCTGTTGATCTCGATCGCCACCGCCGCCATGATCGCGCTGATCCTGCTGATCGTCTACCGGTCGGTGTTCACCGCGCTGCTGCCGCTGCTGGTCATCGGGCTGAGCTTGGCCGTCGGGCGCGGCGTCCTGTCCGCGCTGGGCGAGATGGGTATGCCGGTCTCGCAATTCACCGTCGCGTTCATGACCGCGATCCTGCTCGGCGCCGGCACTGACTACACCGTGTTCCTGATCAGCCGCTACCACGAGCAGCGCCGCGCCCAGGTGCCGGCCGAGCAGGCCATCATCCACGCCACCGCCAGCATCGGCCGCGTCATCCTGGCCTCCGCCGCCACCGTGGCCCTGGCGTTCCTGGCCATGGTGTTCGCCCGCTTGAGCGTGTTCGCCGCCCTAGGCCCGGCGTGCGCCATCGCGGTCCTGTTCGGTTTCCTGGCCACCGTCACCCTGCTACCGCCCGTGCTGGCATTGGCAGCTAAACGCGGTATCGGTGAACCCAAATCCGATCGCACCCGCCGCTACTGGAACAGCGTCGCCGTAGCGGTGGTGCGCCGCCCGGTGCCACTGCTGATCGTCAGCCTCGTCATCCTGCTCGCGCTGTCCGCGGTGGCCGCAACCATCAAAATCAGCTACGACGACCGCAAAGGCCAACCCGCCACCACCGCCAGCAACCAGGGCTACCAACTGTTGGACCGCCACTTCCGCAAAGACGTCGTCATCACCGAATTCCTCGTCGTCGAGAACCCCACCGATATGCGCACCGGCAAGGGACTGGCCGACCTGGACGAAATGGCCTCCCGCGTCTCCCAGGTTCCCGGTGTCACCAAAGTCTCCGGAGTCACCCGCCCCACCGGGGAGCGCCTCGATCAAGCGCAACTGGCCTGGCAGAACGGTCAGATCGGCGACAAGATGGCCGGCGCGGTCGCCGACGGCAACGCCCGCCGCGACGACCTCACCAAACTCACCGACGGCGCCGATCAACTCGCCGGCGGACTGGCCCAACTCGACACCACCGTGCGCACCGCCCTGACCCCCCTGGCGGGCATCCTCACGCAAGCCCAATCCGCCGGCACGCAGGTCAACAAGTTCCGTCCACTGCTGCGACAACTCTCAGCAACGGCCCCTGCAGTCGATCAGGCCATCCAATCCGGCCCCGGCCTACGTCCCCTGGCCGACCAAGCACAACACGCCATCACCACCTTGGACCCGCTCGTGGGTGCCCTCAACACCTCGCCGTGGTGTGCCACCACACCCCAATGCGCCCAGATCCGCGACCAAGTACAGATCCTGATCACCCTGCGCAACAACGGCTTCTTCACCCAGATCGCCGACCTCGGCGACCGCTACAACCCCGCCAGCAATGCCACCGTCGCCGGCACCCTCACCACCGTCCAAAACGCCGTCACCTCATTGGACAAGGCTTTCGGGGCGCTGGGGAACCCCGCTGACCTGGCTGGCAACCTGCGCCGCCTCCAAGACGGGATCGGCCAACTCGCCTCCGGTGCCCAAGCGTTGGCCACCGGTGTGCGCACCCTGGCTGACAGCAACATCGAAATGCTCTCCGGCATGAGCCAGATCGCCACCCAACTCCAGAACTCTGCACGCGCCGCCCAGGACTCCGACTCGGCAAGCGGTTTCTACCTGCCCGCCAACGCCTTCGAGAACCGCCAATTCACCGACGTCGCCAAACAATTCCTCTCCCCAGACGGCAAAACAGCACGGTTCATGATCGAAACCAGCTACGACCCCTACAGCGCCGAGGCCATGGACCTCGCCCACCGGATCACCACCACCGCCAATACCGCACGCCCCAACACCTCACTAACTGAGGCCACCGTCTCCGTCGCCGGCTTCCCCGCCGTCAACTCCGACATCCAACGATTCCTCTGGGCAGACTTCGCCCAACTGGCCCTGGCCACCACCGTCATCGTCGGCCTCATCCTGGTGCTGCTACTACGAGCACTCCTGGCACCGATCTACCTACTGGGCACCGTCCTGCTCAACTACCTCGCCTCCATCGGATTCGGCGTCCTGATCTTCCAATGGATACTCGGACACGAAATCGCTTGGCCCGTACCTCTATTGGCGTTCATCATCCTCGTCGCCGTCGGCGCCGACTACAACATGCTGCTCGTCTCCCGACTACGCGAAGAATCCGGACCCAGCATCCGCGTCGGAGTGCTGCGCACCGTCGCCAAAACCGGCGCCGTCATCACCTCCGCCGGGCTCATCTTCGCCGCCAGCATGTTCGGCCTCATGGTCGGCTCCGTGGCCATCATGATCCAAGCCGGCCTCATCATCGGCTTCGGACTCCTGCTCGACACCTTCCTCGTACGCACCCTCACCGTGCCCGCCATCGCCACACTCCTCCGCGAAGCAAGCTGGTGGCCACAACGTGCGCCAACAAACCAACCCCCGCCAGCAGTAACCTCCCCCAGATAAACAGGTCTGCGAAACCCGGCGTCCGGTTCGGTGCGTCCCGCGGCGGTCAACACGGTCACCTCGCCCTTACCGCGCTTGGCCAGCTCCACGGTGCGGGCGATCGGATCGGCGAACACCGGCGCGCCGGGTACCCACACGCCCTGGCCCAGCAGGACCGCTCCGGCCCGCCGCAGCTCCCGCCACACCGCCACCCGATGTCGGGTCGGGTCGTCGCCTGACTCGACGAAGTACGCCCGGCTAGCTCTGGTCGAAGCCGCTCAGATGCTGCCACCGTGATCTACGTGCTCGTCGGTCGGTGGGACCTCCTCGGCCGCTCGCCGTCACCCCTCGGAGCTGCCGAGCAGCGGTAACATCGAATGCCGATATCGGGTTCGTCACTGCGATGAAGGGCGTGAGGTGGTGCGGGAGTTTCAGCGCGGCGCCGTGCGGCTGCACATTCTGCATCACGCCGCCCTGGAGGAGATCCACGGAGCCTGGCTCACCGAGGAGCTCGCGCGCCACGGCTACGACATCAGTCCCGGCACCCTGTATCCGACGCTGCATCGGCTGGAAGCTGACGGGCTGTTGATCTCGGAGCAGCGCGTTGTACAGGGCCGCACCCGGCGGGTGTATCGCGCCACCGAGGCCGGCCAGCACGCACTCGACGAGGATCGAAAAGCGTTGGCGGAGTTAGCGCGTGAGGTTCTCGGCGAGTAATAGCCCGGCTTTGCGGCAGTGATCTTGCTGTGCCATTCATCGTGCTGCGGCACGACCGGCGCGGGTGCGGCGCAAACCGTAGAGCAGAGCACCGATGGCGATGACCACCACCCCGGCTATAACCGACGTAAGCGGCAGCGCGAATGCGAGTACTGCGCACCCGGCCACCCCAATCACCGGCACAATCCGCTGTGGACGGCCTTGTGCGGGGGTTAACGTCCACGCTGAGGCGTTGGCAATCGCGTAGTACAGCAGCACGCCGAACGACGAAAAGCCTATTGCGCCACGCACATCGGCGGTGGTGGCAACGACAATCACCACCGCAGCCACCGCCAGTTCGGCGCGGTGCGGAGTCTTAAACCGTGGGTGCACCGCTGCCAAGGCATTGGGCAGGTGACGATCGCGGGCCATCGCCAAAGTCGTGCGAGACACCCCCAGCACCAGGGCCAGCAGCGACCCCAACGCGGCGACCGCCGCACCGATCTGAACCACAGGGACCAGCCATCCCGCACCGGCAGCGCGGACCGTATCGGCCAGGGGGGCACTTGCGGAGCCCAGCCGATCAGCGCCCAGCACCGCCAGCGCCGCGACCGCCACCACGGTGTAGACGACCAGGGTGATTCCCAGCGCCAGCGGGATCGCCCGAGGAATGGTGCGAGCCGGGTCGCGGACCTCCTCGCCCAGTGTGGCGATTCGGGCGTAGCCGGCGAAGGCGAAGAACAACAGCCCACCCGCCTGCAACACCCCACCCACCGTGATGTCCGTGCCGATCTCCAGACGGCCGGTGTCCGCCTGCCCGGAGGACAGGCTGACGACGACCACCAACGCCAACACAGCTAGGACAATGGCCACGATCACCCGGGTCAGCAGCGCCGACTTCTGCACACCGCGATAGTTCACCGCCGTTAACGCGACCACCGCGGCGGCCGCGACCGCGTTCGCGTACGCGGGCCAGACGTAGGCGCCGACGGTCAATGCCATCGCCGCACACGAGGCGGTCTTACCGACCACAAACGACCAGCCCGCCAGATACCCCCAGAACGCGCCCAACCGTTCGCGCCCGTATACATACGTACCGCCCGACTGCGGATATTGAGCAGCCAACCGCGCCGAGGATGTCGCGTTGCAGTAGGCCACCACCGCAGCCACCGCCAAGCCCACAAGCAGCCCCGACCCCGCCGCCGCGGCGGCGGGCCCCAGCGCTGCGAAGATGCCAGCACCGATCATCGACCCCAGGCCGATCACTACCGCATCAGAAACGCTCAGCCGACGCTGCAGGCCCGGCTGCTCACCCGGTGACTGAGTCCTCATCATTGCCCTCTTCGTCCGCGTGGGTCCACCGACAGCCGTAACGGTATCCGATATCGGTAAACGTTACCGACCCGAACCCGGCCAACCAGAAGACCTGAGTTGTGCGCGCTCGTCTCACATCTAGAGAAACGAGACAGCATGAGGGGGCCACTCCCCCCTTGGCATCACTCCAGGTGGCGCAGTCTCATATCCCGTCTCACACCGCGTGTCTCAGATCCTCGATGTCGGAGGTTGATGAGACGGTGAGGGTGTGACGGCGATCCTTGGGTACGCGCGGGTGAGCACGCTGGGTCAGGACCTCGATGTACAGCTCGCGGCGCTGGCCGCTGAGGGCGTCGAGTCCGGCCATGTGTTCACCGACAAGCTGTCCGGTGCGGTGAACGTGGGGAGGCCGGGCTTGGCGGCGCTGCTGCACTACGCGCGCGAAGGTGACACGGTGGTGGTCACGGCCATCGATCGGTTGGGCCGATCGGTCGCTGAAGTCACCCGGACCATTGCGGATCTGGGTGAGCGTCGAATTCTGGTGCGCGCCTTACGCGAAGGGGTGGATACCGGCACGCCCACCGGTCGGGCGGTGGCCGCCATCATGGCGACCTTGGCTGAACTCGAATTGGAACTCGGCCGCGAGCGACGAGCCGCCTCACGTGAGTCTCGGCGTGCCCGTCAACTGCCGGCCACGAAGCCGGCGAAGCTGACCGCGGAGCGCCAGAAGCAGTTGCGTAGGTTGGCGGCGACCGGTGAGCCCGTTCCCGAGCTTGCGAAGGCGTTCGGCATTAGTCGCGCCACGGCCTACCGGTATCTATCGCAGCTGGAGGTCTAGATGCGCCAGCCAATCATATTGTTGGAGTCAGATTTTCATCGTCTTGCCGCAGTTGCCGCAGCGGATGAGTCCGTGCTTGGTGACCCGGACGTTCACGAAGGTGAATTGGCAGTACGGGCAGGTGATGGTGGGGACGGACACGGCCATGGTGGCCTCACTTTCCTTGAAGGTTCTGCGTGGTGGAGAGCAATCCGAGCGGCGGGGCGGTACATCGAGGACCGGAGATCCCCGCCGCTCGGAGAAGCGGTCAGCCGCGTTCGGTGACCGTGGTGTTGGGGTGCCGTGCAGCGGTGGAGGCCTTCACGAACTTGCCGGTGATGGCGCTGCGGTGATGGGTCCCACTGCTGTGGTTGGCGCCCCGTTCGGTGACCGTGGTCCTGGGGTTGCGCGCCGCGGTGGACGCCTTGACGTAGCGACCGGTGGCCGCGCTGCGGTGATGTCCCTTGGCCATTGACGATGTCCTTTCTCGTGCGTCCGGCCCGTGGAGTGGAGCCGAACACTTTGGTAAATGCCTTTCTACTTTAGTGTATCAGATGTTTCTACTATCGTGTAAAGCCGCCTACGATGGTGCTATGACCACCGACAACGCTTCCCTCGGCCCCACCCTGCGCGAGCTTCGCGAGTTCTCGGGGAAGACGTTGAAAGCCGTGGCCGAGCCGTCCGGGATCAGTACCGCCTACCTGCAGAAACTCGAACGCGGCGAGGTCAAGAGCCCATCGCCGAAGGTGCTCTACGGTCTGGCCGAAACGCTGGGCGCGGACTATCTCGAACTGATGCGTCGCGCCGGATACGTCGTGCCAGGTGGCACGACGCACGGCAACACCCTGGCCCACGCGCTGAGTTCCGAGGGACTCACCGCGGAGGAGGCGGAAGCCCTCACCACGTACCTCCAGCTCTTACGACACAAGCAGCGGCAGCGAAATGCTTGAGGACCTTGACAGCGCCCAGGACATCGAGCAACGCACTCACGCGCTGCTCAAGGCCGCTGATGCCTACGGCCGGTACCCCACGCCGGTGGACGACATCGTGTCGGCGCGCGGCCTTCTGGAGGCCGATGACTTCACCCTCGACGAAGGGGTGCTCGCCACGATGCCCAAGGCGGTGCGCGATCTCGTTCGCCGCGGATTCCGGGGCCTGCGCGGCGCGCTGGACCGTCGTGAGCGCACAGTTCACGTCAGCGAGCTGGTCACCCACGAGGTACGCAAGAACTTCGTCAAACTCCATGAAGTCACCCACGACCTGCTGCCCTGGCAGCAGCAGCTCGTCCACACCGACAACGAAGAGACGTTAAGTCCTTCAACCAACCGACTCTTCGAGCAGGAAGCCAATCAGGGTGCCGCTGAGCTGCTGTTTCAGCGACATGGATTCACCAACGACGCCAGAAGCTTGGAGATCGGCGTCGCCAGCGTGACCCACCTCGCCCAACGCTACGGATCGTCTCTTCGGGCGGCGTTTCGGCGCTACGCCGAAACGCACCAGGACGCCGTCCATGTCCTGTGCCTGAGCAAGATGCCCAACAGCGACGGCAGCTACGACCGTCAGGAAACACCTCGCTCCCCGAAGTGGGTGGAGCGCTTCGGAAACACGCGATACCCGCGACGCCTGCACCCCTCGGCCTACCCCTTCCTGGCGGCGATCGAGCACGGGCTCGGTGAGGTGCCCATGGTTGATCTGGCGGGCGTTCGGGTCAACGTCCGAGTGGAGACGATGAACACCGGCTACGCGGAGATCATGATGCTCTGGGTCAAGTCCGAGCGCCGGCGTCTCCTGCGTCCTATCCGTGTTCGACTGGCTCACGAATGAGCGGCAGGGTTTAAAAACGTAATGACGTATATACGTCATTACGTTTTGCGAACACGTGCTAGCTCGGAACGTCAGCTCGGCGGGCGCCCTGGCCAGTCCAAACGTATAAACGTAATTACGTTATGACGTAAAGCCGCCTATACGTCATGGTGCACCGGCGGCCGGCCGCTGCGCCAACACTGTGTGTACCTTGCTTCGTCCCGCGACCCAATCTCGCAGGTTGTGGCTAATTGAGTTCAACAGCGGTAGTAGAACCCGGTCGTGCTGATGACGGACATCGACGTAGAGCAGCGAGTCCATGTGTGACACCCGGTTTCTCAGTTTCCGCAAATCGCGAACCTTATTGCCGGTGCCGTACCCGCGCGGGTCGCGCTGTACGTGCGGAAATCCCCCCTGCAGACAGTTACGCCACAGGTCTCGCCGAGCTTGGAGGTTCACCTGGTTTTGCACGGGGTGGCCATTAGGGTCCAACCACGCCGCGTTGAACTTCTCCGGCAGTAGGTTCGCCCAGGTACCGAACATAACGTGCGCAACCAGATCGTCGTGAGTGATCGCACCGCCGTGACGGGGATGGTTGGCCGGCCGAGCCCGGCGGGACTGGTCAGCCGCCTTGTAGAGGTTATGGCGAGTCGTGCTGAACACGTTCGGTCCCGACAGGTACGGAATCCCGGCAACATGATTGATCCATTCAGGCGAACCCACATGCTGCTGCGACCACGTGCACAGCTGCACGTCGATGGCATGCCGCACTGCTACCTCGGCGATTCCCAACGGGTCCTGCAGAGCTGCGGCGACCTCAATGTTCCACTCATATAGCGCCAAAGCATCAGCGTCTTGACCGCCAGAAAGCGACCGATAATGCGCCAGCCGTGAGGGGTGCAGGCTCTTGAAGATCTCCGCAGGATTCACCGACACAACTGGTTACTGTGCCAGACAAACAAGGAAGCCCCCCTCGGAGAGGGAGGCTTCTTCACGAACAGCCGGACGAGCCGACCGCATCTGCTGACGACCATACACAATAGTGGAACACCTGTAAAGCACTATCCACAATAGTGGAACGCCAATGAAGCACTCTGATGCTTCCGACATGCCGTTAAGACGTAACAACGTAAAGACGTCATTACGTCTTTACGTTGTCGGCAAGCCACCGATCAGCTAATTCAGTGAGAATCTTGCTCATGCTGGTGTCGCCGTCGAGGGCGGCTTGCTTGAGGCCGCGAACAGTGGAACGAGGCAGGTAGACCGTGGCCCGCTGCATGTCATCTGCCGGCGACCGGAACGCTTCGGCCGCCCGCTTGGCGGGCTCTGTCTTCACCCGCGCGGCCATTTTCGAAGTCAAGTCAGACATGAACCAATGCCCCCATCAGCTCGTCGAACACGTCGTCATAGCCGTACAGGTGGTTTGGTGTAGACCCGAACGCCCGGCGGATGCCCTCTCGGCGAACAATCCGCGTTTCGATCACCGGCACGCCCTCCTCCTCCAGGAGGGTCTTCACTTCGTCAGCTAGTCGGGTCCGCAGATCGACGCCGGTCAGTAGCACCGCCGTGGGGCGGTGCGCGGTGATCTCCAAAGTTGGCCATACCCGGCGGACATCCAGCGGTGAGGCCCCTGTGGGTACCACGACCAAATCGGCCAGCTCGATCGCTTCCTGAATAACCTGCGCCGTACCCGGGGGAGTGTCCACGATCGTCAACTCCTGGTGGCCACTGACGTCCAGGGGGCGGCGTGCCGGCACCACCGGAAACGGCAGCGGGTCATCCTGGGCGGCCGCCGCCCATTCCAGCGCCGAGCCCTGCGGGTCGGCATCAATAAGTACGACATCGCGACCGCGGCGCTGGGCAGCGGTCGCGAGATATACCGCCGACGTCGTCTTCGCGACGCCGCCCTTGGTATGGACCAAAGAAACCGTAGGCATTCCCAAACCTTACGTCACAGCGCAATGACGCACATACGTCAACACGCTATTACGTCTTTACGTCTTCCGACGTAAGACGGCATTTTTCAGACCGTTACCGAACCGTGACCACCTGGCTTGTCGGCAAATCGGGTCGAAACAAGGCATTAGAGGTCGTGAATACCGCACCCAGCATCCTCGCGACCCGCCGCTGCACCTGCACCCCGCCGGCATATACCTCCCGATGAGTGCCAGAGAACTACCTGCCGCACCGCGCGACGGAAAACAGCTCTCGCCCCGGTACTTCACTCGACGAGAAAGGTCCGGCCAGTGCAGTGGAAAACAGCGCACTTCCGCCCAGAAGAAGAGAGCGGAGCTCAACCACCCCGCTCCGGGAGCCGCTTTCCCGACCAACCAGAGAAAGAGCACCAACCATGAGCGGAACTGACCTGGCCGTGTGCATCGCTGCCATCCTCGGAGTTGTGGCCATCGTCGTGAGCGTCTGCGTTCTCGCTGATCGCATCCACGCCCGCAACCCGGAATCCAAGCTCACCATGGGAGATACCGGACGCGTCATCAGCGCCGTCCTCGGCGTCGTCATCCAAGCCGCCATCGCGATCCTCACCAAACGACCGTGACGCGATGACTCGCCGGCTACCCGGTGCCCGTGCGTGGACCCCACCCTTCCTCGCCGCAAATTGTGGTGATCGGGGTGGTGGTGGCTGTCAAGGCCGAGGCCGCTTCGCGGTCGACCACGGTCGAGCCTTGACAGCCACCACCACCCCGCACAAACGCCGGCCACTACGAGGAAGGGGCGGCTCTGGGTGTCTCAGGATCAGCGAGACGGAGTCGAAAGCTGGTCCAGCAGGGCTATCAGGGCACCGAGCTTGTCGCGCTGGGCGGCCTCTAGGCGTGGCTCCAGCTCGAAAAAGCCTTCCTTGACCTCACGAATCAGGCGGTGGACGTCGGCAGTCCACTCGGCGGTCTCAATCTCACTCGGCGCGCCGATAATCACCACCCGAGCCGCTGACAGTGCCCGGTCGACCAGCAGATAGAAACCGGGGCCGATCGCCGTGGTGGTGACGGGCTCCAGCACGGTGGCGTCCTGGCCGGCCAGGACCTCATCGACACTGCCGGCCGACCACTGCAAGGTCCGTTCCAAAGATCGGCGCAACCGGGGGCTCAGACGACCCGCCCGGTTGTTTTCGATCGCGCGAAGGGTCGGTGTCGAGGGACCACCGCGATCGGCCAGTTGCTCCTGGGTCAACCCCAGGGCGATGCGCCGCTCGCGCACAGCCTCGCCCAGCTTTTCCCACGACATGATGGCCACCATCATCCATCGCGGTCATACGTTCCGGCACCGCCCCATGCGGCCCAGTAATTATCGATAATTATCGGTTATATTGGATTCATGCCCCCTCGCATCCGCCCCGTTACGCGGCAGTCCGAGCCCGTCCGCCTGTACCGCACCGATCAGCCCACCCCTTGCACCGATAGCTCCCGCGATGGTGACCGGTGGTTCTCGCCGTTCAAAGACCGCATCCACGCCGTGAGGGCCTGCCAGGCCTGCCCATTCATCGGCCGCTGCGGGTACAACGCCGTGGCGGCGCGCGAGGAATACGGGGTATGGGGCGGCCTGTCACTTCCCGGGGATCGGTCAACCCCTGAGCTGCTAGAGCATGCCTATCGGCATTTGCTCGCACAGTTCGAGCGCCGGCACATCACCGAACTCGGCGAATCTGCCCTCCCCGCAATGCCCGACCCCTATGCGCGCCGACGCCAGGCATCGGCGAACCACACGGCCGCCTGATTCCAGTCTCACGCGTCACGGCAGTCCCAAACGAACCGCGTGTCGGTACCAGGTACAAGGCGACTTCCGCGTAAGGATCAGACCATGGCCCAACCGCATAAAGGTCCGCGCGAGCAGATCAAGGTTCGCGCGGATGCATCTGTCTACGCCCGGCTCCGCGAAATGGCCGCCGAACGCGGCACCAGCGTCAGCCAGCTCTCCGCAGACCTGCTCGCTATTGCGGTGGGTCGACCCGAGGCTGTCCGCGAACTCGATAAGGAGGTTCTGCCGCTGGCGATGTAGACACACGCCCGCCTGTAGGCGGGCAAATGTGACATTTCCATAAGCGGTGCAGATCCAAACCTGAACATGACAAAGGCCCCGCCGTAGCGAGGCCCTGTCTGGGTTTGAACCGAGTTACCAGCTCGGTTCCGGGTCCGCACCCGTTGCCCCGAAAGGGACGTGTCTTGCTGGACTCGTCTCACGGTAGCGCACGGCTGCGCGGTGTTCCAGAAATGGCGCGCAATCAGTGCGCAAATCGTGACCTCCTCAGCACCCGATCAGCTCGGGTGAGTAGTGCATGGCCGGCGCCGTTGGGCGGTGCCATTGCACCCACACCGCGTGCCGTCCGCGCGCTGGCCAACGAGCGCCGGCGCGGCTGGGTGGAGCGTGCCGGCGCGTGTGCGCCGCGGGCGCCGATGTGGACCAGCCGTCAAGGGTGGCTCGAGGGACTCCAGAACTGGGCTCAGTCGCCGGCCCTGGGCCGGCTGTGTGCGGCCGAGCGGGTGTCGATCACCGCGGTCACGCTGCTGTCGATCGCGGCGGTAATGGCCGAGCACGCCGATCACGCCACCGGCCGCCACGTCGCCGTTACCCGCGCCACCATCGCCTCCCGGGTGGGTTGTGACGTGCGCACCGTGACGGCCGCCTGGCGAGTCCTACGGCTCTCCCAATGGGCCGTCGAGGCTCAACGCGGTCACGGCTCTCCGGGCACCCCTAGCATCGGCCGGCGACCCTCGGTGTACCACCTGGTGCCCCGCCGCGAACCTCGCCCGGTGAACCGGCCTGTTGTGCATGATTTCCACCTACCGCCGTCAGGCGGTCTTAGTCTTTCCCCTCCCGTAGGGAGTAACTCACCAAGCGAGCGCGCAAGCGCGCCCGCCAACAAAATCTCTGATCCGAAAAACCGACCAGCGCACCGGCGGCGCATCACCCCCCGGCCACTTGCCGTCCAACGCCTCGCTGCGGCCCTCGTTGCCGGCACCCACGGCCTCAACCGCGTCCACATCGGCACCATCTGCGATGCCCTCACCACCGCCGGCATCGACCCCACGGTCTGGACTGCCCGAGCCATCACCGAAGCGCTCAACGCCGACATGCGTACCCGCGGATGGACCTGGCCCGACGACATCGCCAACCCCGGTGCGTTCCTGTCGAGTCGGTTGCGACGGCTGTCCTGGGCACCTCCGCAGCTTCCGACAGAGTCCGGCGGCTACGCCGCCGCCAGCATCGACCAGACGCCGCGCTCGGAGCCGCTCACCGACGCCGCGCGTGCCCGGATTACCGCCGCTCAAGAAGAGATCCGCCGCGTGCTTCGCGGTCGCGCTAAACGGACCGCCGCTGAGCCTCACCGGCGCACGCCCAGCACACGTTCTGCGACGGCCGTGCGGCCTATCGTTCGGCCCATGACGGCGTCCACGGCCACCGACCCGGAGAAGGCTGCTTCGCAGTCGGCTGTGGTGCGCCACGGGTGGCGTACGGAGTTCGTCCGCCCGACCGCTGATAGGCACCGATGAGCAGCCCTGAGATTCGGCAGCTTGTGGCCCAGGCGTACATCGACTACGACCTGCTGCCGTCAACCTGGCCACCCCGCCAACAGCGCGCGTTCCTGGCCGCCGAAGCGACCCGGCTCAGCCGCCAGGTGGCCGAGCTGGCCGCCGACCTCAGCGAGCACGCCATCGGAGACTGGACTGCCCGCACCGGGGACCATCCCGACATGCTGACGAGAGTGGGGCTGGTCAACACCGCGGCGATGCAGGCCAAGGAGATCGTGCTGACGCGGGAACTGTACGACCTGATCCCGCCGACACCGGAGGACCTCGACGACGCTCCTTGGGTGCCACCCGATCGCAGCGAGCTGGCCTGGGATCGGCGCTGGACGCATACCCAGTACCGGACCGACCCGACCGCCGAGCATGAGCACCTTGTGACGGTAGTGTGGCCGTCCCCGGACTACTCGGCCGTGTTCCGGATCAAGGCCGGTTATCTGATCGCCGCCCGCGCCGAAGACCGGCTGCCGCTGCCCCGCAATCGCGACGACCCGTTGGCCGCCGAGCTGGCGCAGATGGTGTACGCGGATCTACGCGCAGACGGCCTCCCCGCCGGCCCCACACCGGTGTGATCCGAACCCGCCCGCAGCGGTACCGCTTCAGCGGCCGCCGCCGCGCCGTCCACGCCTCGGCGCGGCGGTCCGATGAGAACGCGTTAACCGCGCCCGAACGCGGGCCGCAGTCGCCGGTCGAGTCGCGGAAAAGTGAGCCGAAATTTTCGGCGCTGAATCATCGCTCTCACCAACACCTCTCACCGAACATCCCCCATCTCTCCTGCCGCCCAACAGCTTTACCGATCTTTACCGCTTCTTACCGATTTACCGCTCTTTACCACTTTTTACCGCATTCCCCACCCCACATCCGCTGTCCCTCACAGCAATTCACTACAAACTACCGACTACAGGCATGGCACATTAGCACAAGGGGTGCAAGCATGGGTGGGAGCGAACCTTCGGCCCGCTCCCACCCCACCGCTGGGGCTGGTTATCCCGCCGACCAACGCAACGAGGTGCCACCGGTGCTCACCATTTCGCCCCCGATGAAGCGGGGCTCGGTGCGCTACTACAACAACACAGCCAAGGCCGCTGGGGCTGCCATGGCGGACCGCCAAAAGGCCGGCGGTGGGTTGGGTGAGTACTACACCGAAGGCGACACCCGCGCGCCGCGATGGATCGCTGTCGGCGACCGCGAAAAGCTCTCGGAACTGACCGGGTTGAGCACCGGTCAGCTGGCCGGTGGCGAGGCCGACATGGCCACCGTGGAGCGCTGGCTGGACGACGGAATCGCCCCCAATGGAGCCACCGGTCGGGCCTACAGCAAGAACTCCGTACACGGCTTCGATCTGGTGTTCGGGGCGCCGAAAAGTGTGTCGTTGCTGCGGGCGTTATCCACCGATGACGTGCTCATCAAAGCGCTCACCGAGGCCCACAACACTGCCGTGGACGCCGCCATGGAGTACCTCAATAACCACGTCGGCTACACCCGGGTCCACAACTCGGTCACGGGCCAAAAGGACCTCGTTCGGCTGCCCGGTTTGGTGGCCGCGGCCTACCAACACGAGACCTCCCGCGCCGGTGATCCGCACCTGCACACCCATGTTCTGCTGTTCAACAAACAAGCCCGCTTCGATGGCGAAATGGTGTCCTTCGACAGCAAGTCGTTGCACGACGAATCGCGCGCCGCCGGCATGGTGTACCAAGCCACACTGCGTTACGAAGCGCACCGACTGGCTGCCATCGAATGGGGCGATATCGACCCCTACAGCGGCCTGGGCGATGTCGCGGGCGTGCCCAGAGACCTGATCGATGAGGCGTCACAACGCTCCTCTGCCTTGCACGAATGGGCTGAGGCCAACCTGATCGCCAACGACGCTGACACACTGTCGGCCGCGCAGCTCTCGGCAGCCCAAAAGGCCACGCGGCCGGCTAAACCCGAACACAAACCCTG
>NZ_CCBB010000002.1:600000-758788 GCF_000613185.1 Mycolicibacterium cosmeticum | reverse complement strand
GCCATCGAGATCATGGTGAACGCGAACACCAGGCCCGCGGAGGTGACCACCGATCCGGTACCGCCCATGGACCGGATGATGCCGGTGTTCAGCCCGGCATGGATCTCCTCCTTGAACCGGGACACCAACAACAGGTTGTAGTCGGATCCGACGGCCAACAGGATGATCACCGACATCGCCAGCACCAGCCAGTGCAGCGGCTGGCCGATGATGTGTTGCCAGATCAGCACCGACAAACCGAATGATGTTCCGAGCGAAAGCAATACGGTGCCGACGATCACGGCGGCGGCCACCACCGCGCGGGTGATGATCAGCATGATGATGAAGATCAGGCACAGCGAGGCGATGCCCGCGATCATCAGGTCGTACTTGGACGCGTCGGCCATGTCCTTGAAGGTGGCGGCGGTGCCTGCCAGGTAGATCCTGGAACCCTCCAGCGGGGTGCCCTTGATCGCCTCCTTGGCGGCCTGCTTGATCGCCTCGATGTGCGAGATGCCCTCGGGGCTCATCGGGTCACCGTCGTGACTGATGATGAACCGCACCGATTTCCCGTCGGGCGACACGAAACTCTTCATGCCCCGCTTGAATTCGGGATTGTCGAAGGTTTCCGGCGGCAAATAGAACGAATCGTCGTTCTTGGCCGCGTCGAAGGCCTCGCCCATCGCCGACGAGTTGTCCTGCATCGCCGACATCTGATCCTGTATGCCCTTCTGGGTCTGATACATCGTCAGCATGTAGGTCTTCATGTTCTTCATCGTCGCGATCATCGACGGCATCAACGCCACCATCTGCGGCATCAACGTGTCCAGGCGCTCCATGTCCGGCATCAACTGCTGGATGTCGTCGGTCATGGTGTCGATCCCGTCCAGGGTGTCGAATATCGACCGGATCGCCCAGCACGACGGAATGTCGTAGCAGTGCGGCTCCCAGTACAGGTAGTTGCGGATCGGCCGGAAGAAATCGTCGAAATCGGCGATATGGTCCCGCAATTCGGCCACATCGACGGTCATGTTCTTCATCTTGGTGACCATCGAATGCGTGGTGGCCGCCATCTGGACCGTGATGCTCTGCATCTTGGTCATGTTGTCGATGGTGACCTGCATGTCGTCGGCCTGCTTGAGCATGTTGGCCATCATGTCCTGCTGGTACTTCTCGTTCATCTTCTGAGAAGTGCCCTGCATGCTGATCTGGAACGGGATCGAGGTGTGCTCGATCGGGGTGCCCTGCGGCCGCGTGATCGCCTGCACCCGACCGATACCCGGGGTGCGGAACACCGCCTTGGCGATCTTGTCGATCACCAGGAAGTCCGCCGAATTGCGCAGATCGTGATCGCTTTCGATCATCAACAGTTCCGGATTCATCCGCGCCTGGTTGAAATGCCGATCCGCCGCCGCGTAGCCGACGTTGGCCGGGATGTCGGCGGGCAGGTAATTGCGGTCGTTGTACCCGGCGCGGTATCCGGGCAGGGTGAGCAGGCCCACCATCGACAGCGCGATGGTGGCCACCAGCACCGGGCCGGGCCAGCGCACGATGAGCGCACCGATCTTGCGCCAGCCGCGGGTGCGCATCGCGCGCTTGGGTTCCAGCGTTTTGCCGAAGCGCGACGCCACGGTGACAACCGCGGGCCCCAGCGTCAGGGCCGCGAAGACCGCGACCATCATGCCGATGGCCAGCGGGATTCCGAGGGAGACGAAATAGGGGAGTTTGGTGAAGTGCAGGCAGAACGTCGCACCGGCGATGGTCATACCCGAGCCCAGGATCACATGCGCGGTGCCGTGATACATCGTGTAGTACGCGGTCTCGCGGTCCTCGCCGACACTGCGGGCCTCCTGGTAGCGCCCGATCAGGAAGATCGCGTAGTCGGTGGACGCCGCGATCGCCAGGGTCACCAGAAGGTTCGTCGCGAACGTTGAAAGCCCGATGATGTCGTGGTAGCCCAGGAAGGCGATGAATCCGCGGGTGATACCGAGTTCGACGGCGACCATGGCCAGCACCAGGAAGACCGTGACCACCGATCGGTAGATCAGCAACAGCATCACGATGATCACGGCGAAGGTCAGCATGGTGATCATCTGCATGCTGCGGTCGCCCGCGATGTGCTGGTCGGCCATCAGCGCCGACGGACCGGTGACGAACACCTTCAGCCCCGGCGGCGGGGTCATACCGTCGATGATCTTCTGGGTGGCCTCGACCGACTCGTTGGCCAGCGACTCACCCTGGTTACCGGCGAGGTAGACCTGCACGTAGGTGGCCTTGCCGTCGGCGCTCTGCGCGCCGGCCGCCGTCAGCGGGTCGCCCCACATGTCCTGGATGTGCTCGACATGTTTGGTGTCGGCTTCCAGCTTCTTGATCATCTCGTCGTAGAACTTGTGCTCGGCATCCCCGAGCTGATGATCGGCCTCCAGCACCACCATCGCCGAGCTGTCCGATTTGAATTCGGCGAAGTTGGCGCCGATGCGCTTCATCGAGATCATCGACGGCGCGGTGTCCGGACTCATGGACACCGACCGCATTTTCCCGACCTCTTCGAGCTGAGGCACGATCGCGTTGAACAACACCATGATGGCGAGCCAGCCCAGGATGATCGGCAGGGCCAGCGTTCGGATGGTGCGCGGGATGAAGGTGCGGTTCGGTTGCTTCACCGCCGGGATGGCGTCGGTCGGCGGATCGGTGGCGGCGGCACCCGGGGGCGTGGTCATGCCGACTTCACCAGGCAGTACGTGTGCGCACCGACGCCGTCCACGGTCCGTTCGTCCTTGACCTCGTCGTCGACGGTGATGCGGCAGGACAAGCTGTCACCGTCGCCTTGCGCGGAGATGGTGGGGAACACCGACGGTGCGGTGGTGCTCAGCGTCAACGTCCACGGCAGCGGGGCGTTGTCGGCCCGCTGCGGCTTGGCGTCGAGGTCCATGTAGTTGATGTTGGCGGTGGCGCCCGAGCCCCAGATCTCGTATTTGACGACCTTGGGGTCGAACGGTTCGCTCTCGTCGGAGGCGCTGTTCTCGGTCGAGACGTAACCGGGACCGGTGCCGAAGAACGTGCGGACCCGCATCACGGTGAACGTGGCGACGCCGACCACGATCACGATGACCAGTGGTATCCAGATGCGTTTGAGCACGTTCATCGAGTTCGAATTCCCCCGTTGGGTTGTTTCGCCGCGTTCACCAGGCGTCTTATGATCGCCACAGGTTAGCTTATGTAACTGAGAGCTTAGGCCATATAACAGAGTGACGTGCCGTACATATTTTGCAACGTCGACCACTCTTTCGCCAACGCATTCACCGGCCCCGCCTGACCCGCTCTACCTGTGCAAATGCCGTTGAGACCGCCGCCCCGCGCGGGATCGCGGCACCCCGATGCCCGGGCCGTTGCGCGGCGACGGAAGCCGTTCAGCCCATCCTCAGGTTGCCGGACCGGCCCGGCACGGGCCTACCCTGAGGTATATGAGGTCCAAACCGCTGGTGGTCCCCGCCCTGGCCGGCACGGCGCTGGCCGCGTTCACGCTCCTCGGTTGCAGCGGCGCCGCGACGGCCGTGGCCGACCCGGCAGTGCTGACTCCGGCGCCGAGTCCGGCGCCGGCTCCCGCGCCCGCGCCGCCGGCCGCGCCGAAGAACGTCATCGACCACGACGGCTCCTTCGTAGTGGGTACCGACATCGTCCCCGGCGTGTACGCCTCGGCCGGACCGGTCGGCGACGGCACGTGTTCGTGGCGCCGGATCGCCGCCGCGCCGGCCGGTCAGACCGGCGACACGATCGACCGGGCCTTCACACACGAGGCGCAGGTGGTCCAGATCGACGCCACCGACGGCACGTTCAAGACCACCGGCTGCCAGACCTGGCAGCTGACCGACCAGGCACCGCCAGGGCCGGGACTGCCGCCGGTGCTGCAGGGCCTCAAGCTCAAGGCCTATCTCGACGGCCTCAATCGCAACGCCGCGCAGTACAACGCCACTCATCCCGACGACCCGGCGGCGCCCAGCTCACCGGAACCCGCACCCGCACCAGGACCCGCGCCCGCCCCGACTCCCTGACCCGTTCACCGCGTCGTTGCCAGGAATCGCGCAGCGTTCACTTCGCGGCCGTCGACCCGTTGCGCTGATACCCTTTGCACGGAATCGGCCACGGAAAGAGTGTTGTGCGTAGCGGAGAGATCAAGGCCCTGACCGGCCTTCGCATCTTCGCCGCCGTCTGGGTGGTGCTCTTCCACTTCCGCCCGCTGCTGCACGAAGCCGCCCCGGATCTCAGCGAGGCGCTGGCACCGATCTTGAACTGCGGCGCCCAGGGCGTCGACCTGTTCTTCATCCTCAGCGGCTTCGTGCTGACCTGGACCTACATCGACAAGATGGGCAAGAACTGGTCCACCCGGGCCACCCTGCACTTCCTCTGGATGCGGCTGGCCCGGGTCTGGCCGGTCTATCTGGTCACGCTGCACCTGGCCGCCCTGTGGATCATCTTCACCCTCTACGTCGGGCACGTGCCGTCGGAGAACGTGCACACCCTCACCGCGGTGAGCTACATCCGGCAGCTGTTCCTGGTGCAGTTGTGGTTCCAGCCCTTCTTCGACGGCTCCAGCTGGGACGGGCCGGCATGGTCGATCAGCGCCGAATGGCTGGCGTACCTGCTGTTCGGCGGGTTGGTGCTGGTCATCTTCCGGCTGGCCAGGGCGACGCGGGCCCGCACCCTGCTGTGGCTGGCGTTCGCGGTGACGCTGCCGCCGGTGATGTTCCTGCTGGCCAGCGGGCACTTCTACACCCCCTGGAGCTGGCTGCCGCGCATCATCATGCAGTTCACCGCGGGCGCCATCGCCTGTGCCGCGGTACGCAGGCTCAATCCGTCCGACCGCACCCGCACCCTCGCCGGGGTGGCGGCGGTGCTCCTGGTCGCGGCCCTCATCGGTGCCCTGTACTGGTTCGACGCGCACCCGATCCCGGACGTGATCGACAGCGGCGGCGTGCTGGACCTGCTCTTCGTGCCGCTGGTGGTGACGCTGGCCATCGGCAGCGGCACCCTGCCCAGCCTGCTGTCGCTTCGGGCTCTGACCTACGGCGGGCAGATCTCGTTCAGCCTCTACATGGTGCACGAGATCGTGCACACCGCGTGGAACTGGGCGGTGCTGCAATTCGAGCTCACCCTTGCCGGGCCGGCCGGCAAATGGATTCTGGCGGGCCTGTTCGCGATCGCGTTTGCCGCGGCCGCCGCGCTGTATCACTTCGTCGAGGAACCGGCCCGCCGGTGGATGCGCAGGATGGTGGACGTCAAGGACGCCACGCCCACGGTCCAGCCGCTCGGCAGGGATGACCGCAAACTGTCCGCCTGAGCGTTCGCTGTGTTTCCGGACGTGACGAATAGCACTGCGCGGCAAACCAACTGACGGGTAGCCAGTAGGCTGTCGGCGGAGTTGATCTTGTCGATGCTCGAACCATCCGGGGACCTTGAGAGGGGAGACCGTTGCGCCGCTTTGCCGTGCTTGTGACGTCACTGGCGGTGGTGGCCGGACTGGTCACCATCCGTCCGGTCCAGGTGGTGACCGTCAGCCGGGACGCGCCGCTCAGCCACATCGCCGTGATCGGCGATTCCTACACCACCGGCACCAACATCGGTGGGATGGGCAACAAGGGGTGGCCGACCCAAGCCTGGCGGGACCTGGCGCGGCAGGGCAAGCCGGTGGCCGCGGACGTGGCGTCCGAAGGCCGGGCCGGATACGCGGTCCGCGGTGACCACGGCAGCCTGTTCGTGGACCTCACAGCCCGTGCTGTGCGGCCCGACGATGTCCTGGTGGTGTTCTTCGGTTCCCGCAACGACGAGCCGGCCGATCCGCTGGCGCTGAGCGGAATGGCTTGGAGCGCTTTCGATTCCGCCCGACGCGCGGCGCCGGCAGCCAAGCTGCTGGTGATCGGGCCGCCGTGGCCGACTGCCGACGTACCCGACAAGGTGCTGCAGATCCGCGACGCCCTCGGCAACGTTGCCCGGGCGTTCGGCGCGGTGTTCATCGACCCGATCGCCGAACGCTGGTTCGTCGGGCGTCCGGACCTGATCGGCTCCGACGGCGTGCATCCCACCGATGCCGGGCACACCTACCTGGCGGATCGGATCGCGTCGCTGGTCGGCGATCAGCTCCCCGCGGCGCCCTGAACCCGCGCCGCCCGGCGCCGGGCCTTGTCCTTGATGTCCTCGGGTAACGCGTCGGCGGCCAGCACCGACGGCAGCATGGCGCCCTCCAGGGTCAGGGCGCGGAACACCAGGCCGACGGTGATTCCATGGTCGGGCCGGTGGATCACCTCGATCGGGTCGCCGGCGCGCACCGTCCCCGGCGTGACCACCCGCAGGTAGGCCCCCGGAACCGCGGACGTGGTGAACGTCTTGACCCACCCGTTGATCTCCAGCCACAGCGCGAAGGTGCGGCAGGGAATCCGCGGGCGGGAGACCTCCAACTCCAAACCTCCGGATCCCACCCGCCACCGCTCACCCACCACGGCGCTGGTGACATCGACACCGGTGGTGGTGAAGTTCTCGCCGAACACCCCGTTGGCGATGTCCCGGCCGAGTTCCGTCTCCCAGGCGTCGAGATCCTCTCGCGCGTAGGCGTACACCGCCTGGTCGTCGCCGCCGTGGAAGGCCTGATTGCCGATCAGGTCACCCACCAAGCCGCTGCCCAGCCCGCCCTGCATGGGTCCGGGGGAGCGCACTTCGACCGCCCCGTCGACGGGTCGCTTGTCAATCCCGGTCTGCAAGCGGCCGTCATCGGGGCTGGTCCGCGGTTGGGCGATGTTCACCGTCAGCACGTGCGACATGAGCACCAGACTAGAGGGTGGGAAAGAATCGGGCCGATTTGATGCCTCCCCCAACGGAACCCGACCCGTCATCGTGACAAGGCATGAGCATTGTCAGTGCGGCCACGCCGCCGGCCGCCGCCGACCGGCGCCCCGTGGTGGTCACCGATGCGCGGCGCCGGGAGGTGTTCGAACCCGCCGCGGCCACCCGCGGTGGCGCCGTGGGTGCGTTGCGCAGGGTGCTGCACTGGCCGCTCGGCATCTACACCACCCCGGTGCTGATCGTCATCGTGTGGGAAATCCTGGCCGGCGCAGGTGTTCTGGCGCCGGCCTACGCGCCGGCACCGACCGACATCCTGCGCACCGCCGCCGAACTGTGGCGCGACGGGGTGCTCGGCCCGGACCTGGTGATCTCGCTGCAGCGGGCCGGTCTGGGACTGGCCATCGGGCTGGCGGTCGGCATCACCGCCGGGGTGCTGGGCGGGTTGTTGCGCAGCGGTGAGTACGTGTTCAACGGCGTGGCGCAGATACTGAACACCATCCCGCTGCTGGCGGTGCTGCCGTTGTTCGTGGTGTGGTTCGGCATCGACGAGTTGACGAAGGTTCTGCTGATCGCGTTCGGTGCCGGCGTGCCGATGTATCTCAACCTGTTCGCGGCCATCCGGGGTGTCGACCAGCGGCTGATCGAGATGGCCAGGACCACCGGCGCCGGAGTGTGGCGGGTGGTCAGCAGGGTGTTGCTGCCCGGGTCGCTGCCGGGTTTCCTTGTCGGACTGCGCTTCTCGCTTGCCTACAGCATCCTCGGGCTCGTCGCGGCGGAGACCGTCAACGCCGACGCCGGCCTGGGCTTCCTGATCACCCAGGCGCAAACCTACCTGCAGACCAACAAGGTGTTCGTGGGTCTGTTGATCTACTCCCTGCTCGGGCTGACGGCCGACCAGTTGGTGCGCACGTGTGAGCGCGTGCTGTTGCGGTGGCGCCCCAGTTTCGAGGCGGTGTGACCGGCTCCGTGGCGAGCGTGCCGCGCCAGCTGACCGGGGTGCTCGTCGAACGGGTTGTCCGCCGCTTCGGTGACCGGGTGGTGCTTGATCGGCTCGACCTGCGGATCGACCACCAGGAACTGGTCGTGCTCCTCGGCCCGTCCGGATGCGGTAAGAGCACGCTGCTGAGATTGCTGGCCGGCCTGGACAAACCCGACGGTGGCCGCATCGAAGTGCCCGCCAAGCGCGCGGTGGTCTTCCAGGCCGATCGCCTGCTGCCGTGGCAGCGCGTCCTGCGTAACGTCACGCTCGGTCTGCACGGCGCCGACGCGGACGACCGGGCCCGCCGCGCACTGCGGGAAGTCGGCCTGCAAGGACGCGAAAAGGCGTGGCCCAAGGAGCTTTCCGGCGGTGAAGCGCAGCGCGTCGCGCTGGCCAGAGCGCTGGTCTCGGAACCGGAACTGGTGTTGCTCGACGAACCGTTCGCCGCGTTGGACGCCATCACGCGGGTCAGGATGCACGATCTCGTGCGCGACCTGCGTCGCGTGCATGCGGCCTCGATGCTGTTGGTCACCCACGACGTCGACGAGGCCATCGCGCTGGCCGACCGCATCGTGGTGATGAGCGGCGGCCGCATCGGTACCGAGCACCGGGTGCAGCTGCCCGCCGCGGAGCGCGAAGCCGGCACCGCCCGCGAAGAACTGCGGGCGGCACTGCTGACCGACCTCGGCCTGGCCAGCCGGCACTGAAACCCCATCACGGAGGAGATCCCATGCCCACCAGAATATTTCGGCTCACCGCGGCCGCCCTGCTGCTCACCGTGGCGGCGACGGCCACGGCGTGCGGCGCACCGACCGGAAGCGGTGACGCCCCGCTGAGCGGCTCGGGCGGAGCCGAGCACCCGGAATGGAGCCAGTACACCTTCACCCTCGGTGACAACGGCGGTGATGGCAGCGAGGAATTGGCAAGGGTGACGGGCGCTTTCGACGGCGCCCCGTACAAGGTCAAGTTCGCGCGGTTCGACTACGGGCCGCCACTCGTGCAGGCCACCGCCACCGGTGACATCGACCTGGGGTATGTGGGCACCGTGCCCCCGATCACCGGGGCGGCCAAGCAGTTCGGCTTCAAGATCGTCGCCACCCAACACGGTGTCGACCGCACCAAGGCCGCCGAGAACATCATCGTGCCCAAGGACTCACCGATCCGGACGCTGGCCGATCTGAAAGGCAAGAAGATCGCCATCCCGCAGGGCAGTTCGGCCCACGGCCTGGCCCTGCTCGCGCTCAAGAGCGTCGGGCTGACACCCAAGGACGTCGAGCTGGTCTACCTCAGCCCGGCCGCCGGTGCGACCGCCTTCAACACCGGCAAGGTGGATGCCTGGTCGATCTGGAACCCGCCATCGGCCATCGCGGTCAGGAACGGCGCCCGGATCATCGCCAAGGGGCTGCCACCGATCGACCAGGTGAACAACTATTACGTCGCCACCGAGAAATCCCTTAACGACCCGGGGCGGCGGGCGGCGCTGGCCGACGTGCTGACCC
Source organism: Mycolicibacterium cosmeticum (assembly GCF_000613185.1). Lineage (NCBI taxonomy): Bacteria > Bacillati > Actinomycetota > Actinomycetes > Mycobacteriales > Mycobacteriaceae > Mycobacterium > Mycolicibacterium cosmeticum. The sequence continues at coordinate 749,497 of NZ_CCBB010000002.1, read as the reverse complement.
GCGTCGCCAGGATCTTCACCTGGGCGCAACAGCATCCCGACGAATACGCCAAGGCCATCGCCAAGGAGACCGGGGTATCGCTGGAGGACGCCCGCACCACCGTGGACGCCTACTCGTTCAAGATCACGGCCGTGCAGCCCGAGGATATCCAGGCCGAGCAGGCGCTCAGCGACGCGTTCTTCGAAGCGGGGGAGATCACCAAGAAGGTCGACGTCACCCAACTCACCGACAACCTGCTGCCGGCCGACTTCGACAGCGCCAAGGTGTCATGACCGCCACCCGGGAGAACCGCGAGCTGCACCTCAACGCCTTCGTCATGGAGGCCGGCCACCACGAGGCCGCCTGGCGGCTGCCCGAGAGCAACCCGCGCGCCGACTTCGACCTGGCGCACTGGATCGCGCTGGCCCGGCTGGCCGAGGACGCCAAGTTCGACGCGTTGTTCCTGGCCGACGGCCCGGCGCTGACCGGAACCGGCGAGTTCCGGCCGCCCGGGCAGCTGGAGCCGCTCACCCTGCTCACCGCCCTGGCGCAGCACACCAGCCGCATCGGTCTGATCGCGACGGTGTCGTCGACCTACAACGAGCCCTACAACCTCGCCCGCCGGCTGGCCTCGGTCGACCACGTCAGCGGCGGCCGGGCCGGCTGGAACATCGTCACCTCGGCCGGCGCCGACGAGGCAGCCAACTTCGGTCTCGCCGACCGGCCCAGCCACGCCGAGCGATACGCCAGGGCCGACGAATTCCTGCACGCCGCCAAGGCGTTGTGGGACAGCTGGGAAAGCGGCGCCGTCCTCGGCGACAAGGCGCGCGGCCGGTACGCCGACCCGCGCCGGTTGCACAAGATCGAGCATCGGGGAACGTACTTCCGCATCGCCGGTCCGCTCAACGTCGAACGACCGCCCCAGGGATACCCGCTGCTGGTGCAGGCCGGATCCTCGGAGGACGGCCGCGGTTTCGCGGCCCGGCACGCCGAGGCCATCTTCACCGCACATCAGACCTATGAGCGGGCCGCGGACTTCTACGCCGATATCAAAGCGCGGGCCCGGGCCGCCGGCCGTGACCCCGACGGCATCCTGGTGCTGCCCGGTATCGTGCCGTTTCTGGGCGGGACGGAGGCCGAAGCCCGCGCGCTGGCCGCACAATTCGACGAACTGCGGGTGCCGGAGTACGGGCTGGCGCAGCTGGCCTGGAACTTCGAGACCGATCCGTCGGTGTTCGAACTGGACGAGCCGCTACCGGACTTCCTGCTGACCCGTCCGAAAATCCAAGGCTCACAGAGCCGCACGGATCTCATCGTCGAGCTGGCGCAGCGCGAGAACCTGACGGTGCGCCAGATCCTGTCCCGGCTGGGCGGCGGGCGCGGGCATTTCACCTTCGTCGGCACCCCCGAACAGGCCGCCGATACCATCCTGGCCTGGTTCGAAGGGGGCGCGGCCGACGGGTTCAACATCATGGCACCCGCGCTGCCCTCGGGCCTGCAGGCCTTCGCCGAGCACGTGTTGCCGATTCTGCGGCGCAAGGGCGTCTTCCGCGAGGAGTACCGCGGCACCACGCTGCGCGAGCACTACGGACTTCCGGTTCCGGCCAATCAGTTCGCCCCGACCCCGGGAGGCCGGTGATGTCCGGAACCGATACCGCCGAACATCTTTCGGCCGACGTTCTGGTGATCGGTGGGGGACCGGCGGGAACCTGGGCCGCCATCAAGGCGGCCCAGGCCGGCGCCACGGTGGTGCTCGTGGACAAGGGGTACACCGGCGCCAGTGGCGCGACCGCGTCGGTGGGCACCGGTATCTGGTACGTGGACGACGTCCCGGAACTGCGCGAGGCGGCGATGGCCAGTCGTGAAGCGCTGGGCGGTCACCTCGCCGACCGGGACTGGATGGCGCGGGTGCTGGACGAAACGTTCGACAGGATGCACGAACTCGGCCGCGTGCAGCGCTACCCGTTCCCGGTGGATGCCGCGGGCCGAACCCTTCGGGGTGACCTACAGGGCCCGGAGTACATGCGTCGCCAGGGCACCCGGGTGTCCCGGCTGGGGGTGCGGATCCTCGACCACACCCCGGCGTTGGAACTGCTGCTCGACGAGGACGGTGTGGTGTCCGGCGCCGTCGCGCTGGACCGGCGCACCGGCGGCACCGTCCGGATAGCGGCCGGCGCCGTGGTACTGGCGACGGGAGGCTGCGCCTTCCAGTCGAAGACGCTGGGCTGCGATGTCGACACCGGTGACGGCGCCCTGATGGCGGTGGAGGCGGGCGCCGCCCTGTCGGGCATGGAGTTCTCCAGCGCCTATGCCATCGCGGTCAAGGGCACCTCGCTGACCAAGACGGCGTATTACTCGTGGGCCAGCTTTCTATCGTGCGGACAAGACGGTGCTCGAGGGCGCCGCCAGCTACGGTGGCCGTTCGGTGATCGCGAAAACACTGCTGTCCGAACCGGTCTACGCCCGCATCGACCGGGCCACCGAAGCCGAGCAGCTCGCCATGCGCAAGGGCCAACCCAACTTCTTCCTGGTCTTCGACCGGCTCGGCATCGACCCGTTCACCGACCATTTCGAGATCACGCTGTTGGCCGAGGGCACGGTGCGCGGCACCGGCGGTGTGCGGGTGGCCGGAAACGACTGTGCCACCGACGTTCCCGGCCTGTACGTCGCCGGCGACACCGCGACCCGGGAACTCATCTGCGGTGGATTCAGCGGCGGCGGCAGCCACAACGCCGCGTGGGCGGCGTCGTCGGGCAGTTGGGCCGGTCAAGGCGCGGCGGCGTTCGCCGCCGCCCGGTCCGGCACGGGCCCGCTGCACGGCGCGGGCACCGCGGGCCTGCGCCCGCACGGTCGCGTCGCGCTGGATCACCGCGCCGTGGTGGCCGAGGTGCAGCGGCAGGTGCTGCCCTACGACGTGAACTATCTGCGCCACGGTGACCGGCTGCGCACCGCCCTGGATTCCCTGGAGCGTGCGTGGGCCGCCGTCCGGCAGGGCCTCGGCGGCACCGGTGAGGATGTCTTCCGGGCGCGCGAGGCGGCGGCGATGCTGGCCCACGGCCGCTGGATGTTCCACGCCGCGCTGGCCCGCACCGAGAGCCGCGGCATGCACAAACGGCGCGACCGGCCCGGGCTGGATCCGGCCCAGCGACACCGCCTGCTGACCGGCGGGCTCGACGCGCTGTGGAGCAGGCCGGAGCCGGGCGCCCTGGGCCGGGCCGCATGATCGAGGTGGTCGTCAGCCGGCGGTGTATCGCCTGCGACCGGTGCGTCGACGTCTGCCCGACCCGGGTGTTCGACCGCGGCGCTGACGGCATCCCGGTGATCGCCCGCCAGGGTGACTGCCAAACCTGCTTCCAATGCGAGGCCTACTGCCCGACCGACGCCCTGTTCGTGGCGCCGCACGCGACACCGGAGCCGGCCGGCTCCCGGTTGCGGGACCAGGGGTTCCTCGCCGAACACGATCTGCTCGGCGCCTACCGGCGAGAACTGGGCTGGGGTGGCGGACGGCCGCTCGGGGCGCGGACCGCCGTCGGCCCGGCGTTTCCGGATTGAACGCTCAGAACACCCGCTGTGCGACGAAGTCGGCCGCCTCGGCGGGTGCCTCCGTGCGGGCGTAATTACCGTGCACCAGGCTGATCCCGCCGCCGCCCGCGCAGATCAGGTCGCCGGGCAGGCAGATGTTGATCGTCTTGTCCGCGACCAGTGGGCCGATCACCACCGGCGGTGCGCCGAGCGTGCTGACCACACCGTCCGACGGCGTGCCGAACAGCGCCACCGCGGCGATATGCCGGGCCGTCTGCGCCGACATCGGCCCGTTGATCCCCTCGGGCACGATGTAGCCGGGTGGGATGGCCGGGCCGGTGACATAGCCGATCACGGCCGCGCCCTGGGAGCTGCCGCCGAGCACCAACTTGGTGTTCGGGCAGTTCGCCGCCATCGCGTTGACGTGGTTCATCGCGTCGATCACCCCGTCGGAGGCGGTCGGAAAGTCGTTGCTGGCCGGGTAGTTCACCGCGTAGTCGGTCACCGTGCGGGACCCGGCGCGGGCCCGGACCTCGTTCACGAAAGCCTGCCCGACGGAACCCAGCCCGGGTGGCTCGGTCGTCCCGCGGGCGAAGGTCACGTCCACGTCGGGACAGGGATCGGCTGCCGCGCTCGGGGCGCCCGGGAAGACGGCCAGTGCCAAGCCCAGCGCGGTGCCCAATGCGGAGGCCAGCGCGCCCAGCAGCGCCCCATTCGCGGACCGATCCCACCGGCCGCGGGCCGCTCCACCGTCGCTCGTGTTCATCCGGTTGCTCCCAAATTCTCGCCCAGCGGTCATGGTAGTGGGGCGGCCGGGCCCGACTCGCCGCCTACCCTGACCTCATGTTCATCACCCCCCGCTACGGAGACGGTGCCCTGGCCGATCTGCTGCCGTCGGTGCTCGGTGCGCTCGGCGTGCCGGGCGAGCACGACCGGATCGGCCTCGGGTTGGGTGACGTCCGCCGGGTGGCGGTGCTGCTGGTCGACGGGATGGGCGCCGAACTGGTGGCGGCCCGGCGCGAGGCCGCACCGTTTCTGGACGGTGTCGCGGGCCGGACACTGACCGCGGGGTTCCCCAGCACCACCGCGGCCAGCCTGGCGTCGCTGGGCACCGGTGTACCTGCCGGGGAACACGGGCTGGTCGGCTATCTGCTCGCCGTGCCGGGCCACGAACGGATGATGAACCCGCTCAAATGGCGGCTGATGGGCCAGGGGCCTCGCGTCGACCTGCTCAAAGAGATTGTGCCAGAACAGTTCCAACCGTTACCGACGGCGTTCGAGCGGGCGGCGGCCGCCGGTGTCGCCGTCACACAGGTGGCGCCGATGTATCAGGCCGGTTCCGGGCTGACGCGGGCGGCGTTGCGGGGCGGGGAGTTTCGGCCGAACTTCTCGGCGGGGGACCTGGTCGACGGTGTCCTCACCGCGTTGCGCGCCGGTGACCGTGCCCTGGTCTACGCCTACCACGGTGACCTGGACATGACCGGGCACGTGCGCGGGCCGGCGTCGGAGGCCTGGGCGCTGGAATTGGCCCACATCGACCTGACGATCCGCGCCATCGCCGAGCGGCTGCCCGCCGATGCCGCCCTGCTGGTAACCGCCGACCACGGAATGGTGCACGTCGAATCACCGGTGGACTTCGATCGGGAACCTTTGCTGCGCAACGGTGTTCGCGGCCTCGGTGGCGAACCGCGAGCGCGGCACGTCTACGCCGAGCCCGGCGCCGGACCCGACGTGGCCGCCGCCTGGCGCGAGCGGCTCGGCACCGATTTCACGGTGCTCACCCGCGAGGAAGTGATCACTGCCGGTTGGTTCGGTCCGGCGGTCGGTGCGCACGTCGCGCCGCGCATCGGCGATGTCGTGGCGGTGGCCCACGGCAACGGTGCGGTCATCCGGTCCGGTGTCGAACCGCTGCAGTCGAATCTCGTCGGCCACCACGGGTCGCTGACCGCGGCGGAGATGCTGGTCCCGCTGTACGTGATTCGATAGCGCCTGTGCAGACGCTCATCGACCTAGACAACGCGCGGCCCTTCGCCGTCCCGATCCTCGATCCGGGGCCGGGCGCGACGATGGTCGAGGGCCTGCTCGTCGAGGGGCCGCAGGGCTGGGGGGAGTTCAGCCCACGCCACGATGCCGACGCCGGGGAACTCGGTCGCTGGCTGACCGCGGCCACCGAGCCGGGCACCATCGGCTGGCCCGATGCCGTCCGGGGCCGGGTGCCGGTGGCGGTCAGCGTGCCGGCCGTCGGCGCGGCCCGGGCGCGCGACATCGTGCGGGCGGCCGGCTGCGCGACCGCCGATGTCGAGGTGGCCGACCCGGCCCGCGGGCTCGCCGGCGACGTGGCACGGGTGGCCGCGGTGCGCGCCGAGCTGGGAACGTCGGGGCGCATCCGCTGCGACGCCCGCGGGCGCTGGGAGCCGGCCGAGGCGGTGAACGCGATCGCGGCGCTGGATCAGGCCGCCGGCGGCTTCGAGTTCGTGGCCCAGCCGTGCCGCGACCTGCAACAGGTGGCGTGGGTGCGGGCCAGGGTGGCGGTCCGGATCGCCACCGACGCCACCGCCGCCCACGATCCGCACGGCCTGCGGGATGCCGCCGATGTCGCCGTGCTGCGCTGCGGCCGCCTGGGCGGGGCGCGCCGGGCGCTGCGGGTCGCCGAACTGATGGACCTGCCGTGTGTGGTGGTTTCCGACGCCTGGACCGGGATCGGCGTGGCGACCGGTCTGGCCCTGGCCGGTGCCCTGCCGGAGCTCGACTACGCCGCCGCCCTGAGCACCCGGCTGCTGCTGGGCGGCGATGTGGTGGGCGACGCCCGCTCCCTGGTGCCGGTGGACGGCAGCCTGCCGGTGGCGCCCATGCCGCCGGGTCCGGATCCCGACCTGCTGGGGCGGTTCGCGCTGACCGATGCCGCCCGAATTGAACGCCTGCGTCAACAGTTGCGCGCGGCAACTGCACAATAGGGGCCATGACGCGAACGCGGTCGGGGGCCGCCCCGCAGGTGCTGCTGGCGCAGGCGCTGGCCCCGGCAAACCGGGCGGACCCGTATCCGGTGTACCGGCAACTGCGTGAGCACGGTCCGCTGCACCTGCCGGAAGCCAATCTCATGGTGCTGTCCTCGTATGCCCACTGCGATGCCGTGCTGCGGCATCCGGCGTCGGCCAGCGACCGGAACAAGTCGACCATCGCGCAGCGCCAGCTCGCCGACGGCAAGCAGCCGAGGCCCTTCGGGCTGGCCGGTCTGGTCGACCAGCGGCGGACGCCGGCGTTCTTGTTCCTGGATCCGCCGGACCACACCCGGCTGCGCAAGCTGGTCGTCAAGGCGTTCGCGCCACGGGTGATCAGCGCGATGCAGGCCGAGATCACCGCGGTGGTGGACGATCTGCTGGACACCGCGCAGCAGAACGGCGAATTCGACGCGGTGACGGGCCTGGCCTATCCCCTCGCGGTCGCGGTGATCTGCCGGCTGCTCGGGGTGCCGGTCGAGGACGAGCCCCAGTTCGGCCGGGCCAGCACCCTGCTCGGACAGACCGTCGACCCGTTCCTCGCCGCCACCGGCGTGCCGGAGGGTTTCCACGAGCGCATCGAGGCCGGGAAGTGGCTGCGCTCCTATTTCCGCGAGCTCATCGGGCGCCGGCGCCGCGCCCCGGGCGATGACCTGATCTCGGCGCTGGTCGCCGTCGAGGAATCCGGTGACCAGCTCACCGAGGACGAGATCATCTCGACCTGCAACCTGTTGCTGATCGCCGGCCACGAGTCGACGGTGAGTCTGATCGCGACGGCCATCTTGGTGATGTTGCGCAACCGGGCGCAGTGGACGGCGCTCGGCGCCGACCCGGGGCGCGCCGCCCGGGTGGTGGAGGAGACGCTGCGCTGGGACCCGCCGGCCCAGCTGTTGGGCCGGATCGCCGCCGAGGACATCGTCCTGCCGGACGTCACCGTCCCCAAGGGCGACACCATGATCGTGCTGCTGGCCGCCGCCCACCGCGACCCCGCCGTCAACGCCCGCCCGGACGATTTCGATCCGGACCGCGCCACGATCCGGCATCTGGGCTTCGGGCACGGCACGCATTTCTGCCTGGGGGCCGCGCTGGTCCGGATGGAGGCCTCGATCGCGTTGTCCGCGGTGACGGCCCGCTTCCCGGACGCCCGGCTGGCGGGGGAGCCGGTCTACAAGCCCAACGTGACACTGCGCGGCATCTCGTCGCTGCCGGTGCAGATCTAGGCAGCCTCAGTCCTGGACGGCCTTGGCGATCGCCACGCAGGTGGTCAGCCAGTGCGGGTCCGGTTCGGCCCGCTCGGTCAGCTCCCACATCGCGTTGTGCATCACCCGCACCGTCACCCAGGCCCGGGCCCGGTCGGCGTCCAGCCCGGCCGCGTCGACCAGGGCATAGAACCGGCGCCGCACACCGTCGCGGACGTACCCGGTCAGCTCGTCCCACCGGTTCCACAGCATCGGCGCGAGCTCGTAGTGCGGGTCACCGTTCATCGGTTTCGGGTCGATCACCAGCCACGGTTCCCGGTCGGCGGCCAGCACGTTGGCGTAATGCAGGTCGCCGTGGATCAGTGTCCCGCCGGATGCGGGGTCGGTGGCGAAATCGTCGCCCAGGCTGATCGCCTGTTCCACCAGCCGTCGCGGCACCGCCGCGTTGCGGGGCAGCGCCCGCAGCCCGGCCGTCCACTCCCGGACGAAGCCGGCCAGCGGTCGCAGCTGCGGCAGGGCGGCGACGTGGATGCGCCCGTACAGCTCGGCGACCACCTCGCACGCCTCGATATCCCACAGCTCCTCGAGGTTCCGGTCCTGTAGCCGCTCCAGCAGCATGGACCGGGAATGGGGATCGGCGCGCAACAGCCGGACCGCACCGGAACCGCCCCAACGGCGCAGGGCCAGATGCTCGTGCTCGGATTCGGCGTCGGGGAAGGACACCTTCAGCACGGCGGAATCGCCGTCTGCGGTGCGCACCGGCAGCACGATCGAGCAGAACCCGTGATCGGGTGTGCCGTCGGGGGTCAGGTTCCAGCCGTCCAGCGCTGCGGTGACCACGGCGGGCAGGCGATCCACCCAGGCCTGCCACTGCGGTCCCCGTCCGGCCATGGCCGTCACCGCGTCGGGAAGGGCGATCACCGTCCCATCCTGCCAGCGGGTCCCGGATACGCGCCCCTGGCCTGCACGCCGGCGGGCTTCTTTGACAGACTGGTCGGCATGGCACAGATAACCATCAAGGGAAACCCCATCCACACCGTCGGCGAGCTTCCTGCTGTGGGAGCGCCGGCGCCGGCTTTCTCCCTCACCGGCACCGATCTGGGGCCCGTCACCAGCGACCAGTTCAGCGGTAAGTCCGTTGTGCTGAACATCTTCCCGTCGGTCGACACCCCGGTGTGCGCCACCAGCGTCCGGACTTTCAACGAGCGGGCCGCCGCCGGCGGTGCCACCGTGGTCAACGTGTCCAAGGACCTGCCCTTCGCGCAGAGCCGGTTCTGCGGTGCCGAGGGCCTGGAGAACGTCATCGCCGCGTCGGCGTTCCGGGACAGCTTCGGTGAGGACTACGGCATCACCCTCGTCGACGGTCCGTTCGCGGGCTTGCTGGGCCGGGCCGTCGTGGTGATCGGTGCCGACGGCAACGTCGCCTACACCGAACTGGTACCCGAGATCGCGCAGGAGCCGAACTACGACGCCGCGCTCGCGGCGGTGAAGTAAACCCCCGCCACACACGCCGTAAAAGCGCCGGTTCGCACAGCGAATCGGCGCTTTTTCGTATCGGCGGTCACCGTTCGGTTACGGTATTGCATCTCATCAGCGTTGTGCCGCATGGAATTTGGGTTGCTGGCCTAGCGGGCGGTAGAAATGTTTGCAGTGGCCGTCAATTTCGGGGTCACGCCGTGAATCCCGCGTCAGTTGCAGAGAGTTGAGGTTCGGATGAAACGCATCTGTGCCTTGTTGATCGGCTTGGCAGTGTTGCTGGCCACCCCCGGTATCGCCGCGGCGGACCCGTTCGGCCGGCCCGCACGCAACCAGCAGGCGATCGACTTCGTCATCGCGCGGGCGTTGTCCCAGCGCGGGGTTCCCTACACCTACGGCGGCGGCAACGCCAATGGGCCGACTCGCGGTGTGCCGCAAGAGGTCACACCGCTGGCCGCCGACCCCGCCACCGGTTTCGGCACACCCCAGGTCGCCGCCGGGGCCCCGGGATTGGTCCCGGGTCTGAACTTCCCCGGGCTGGCAGCACCGGCGGCCGCGGCCGCGCCGACCGTCGACCCCAACGCCAACGTGGTCGGGTTCGACGCGTCCGGTCTGATCGTCTACGCCTTCGCCGGTGTCGGGCTCAAACTGCCCCGGTCCTCCGGCGAGCAGTACAAGGTGGGCCAGAAGGTGCTGCCGTCGCAGGCGCTGCCCGGTGACCTGATCTTCTTCGGGCCCGACGGCACCCAGAGCGTGGCCCTGTTCCTGGGCAACGGCCAGATGCTGGAGGCCACCAGTCCGGCGGTCACGGTGTCGCCGGTGCGCACGGACACGATGGCGCCGTACCTGGTTCGCCTCATCGCCTGACCCGTCTCGACGGCGACTTGTGCACGTCCTGTCACCTCTGGGGTGACAGGACGTGCACAAGTCGCTGATTGCGTTGGGGTGATCAGCTCAGTACCGGCAGCGACGCGTCCCGGCGCAACACGAAGAAGTAGGGCCGGGACACGCCGCGCAGATCCATCGCGCCGATCACCTCGTCGTCGGACAGTCTGCGGAAGACGTCGTTGATGGGCAGTTGGTCGTAGATCATCGTGGCGGTGTCGACGTCCCGGTACCGGGTGGTGCGCAGCCGGGCCTTGGGAGCGGAGGTGCGCAGGATCGGTCGCAGCGTGGCGATCGGCCGCTGCAGCGACACGGTTTTCAGAATCGGCAGCTTGCTGGTCGGGCCGAGTCCGGCGAAGGCGAGCAGCGGGTTCATCGCCCACAGTCCGGTGCGGTCGGCGGTGGGAAACAGCAGCGGATGAACCTTCTCGGCACCCAGGAACTGCTTGCCCCACCAGCCACTGGCGGCAAGCAACCCATCCAGCGGATGGCCGGTCGGCAGTTCGGCGCCGCGCCAGCTGCCGAGCATGAAGTCGGGATCCACCGCAGGGGCGGCGTCGAACACGTCGAGTGCCTCGGCGGTGGTGGTGGGCACGGTCGGCAGAACGTCCTGGGCGAGCATCCCCCGAGATTACTTGACAGGCGTCAAGTTGGGCAATGTCAGGCGCCGACGTAGGCCGCCAGATGCTCGCCGGTCAGCGTGCCGCGCTGCTCGACGAGGGTACGCGGCGTTCCCTCGAACACCACCCGGCCGCCGTCGTGTCCCGCGCCGGGGCCCAGGTCGATGATCCAGTCCGCATGCGCCATCACCGCTTGATGGTGCTCGATCACGATGACCGACTTGCCGGCGTCGACGATGCGGTCGAGCAGCGCCAGCAGCTGCGCGACATCGGCCAGATGCAGGCCCGAGGTCGGCTCGTCCAGGACGTAAATGTCAGCCTTCTCGCCCAGATGGGTGGCCAGCTTCAACCGCTGCCGCTCCCCGCCGGACAGCGTGGTCAGCGGTTGGCCCAGGGTGAGATACCCGAGACCCACATCGGCCAGGCGTTCCAGGATCTTGTGCGCCGCCGGCAGGGACGCCGCGAAGAAGTTCACCGCCTCGGACACCGGCATCGCCAGAACCTCACTGATGTTGCGGCCGTCCAAGGTGTACTCGAGAACCGAGGCGTCGAACCGTCGCCCCTCACACTCCTCGCAGGTGGTGGCCACCCCGGCCATGATGGCCAGGTCGGTATAGATGACGCCGGCGCCCTTGCACGTGGGGCAGGCGCCTTCCGAATTGGCACTGAACAGTGCCGGTTTCACACCGTTGGCCTTGGCGAACGCCTTGCGGACGGGCTCGAGCAGTCCGGTGTACGTCGCCGGGTTGCTGCGCCGCGAGCCCCGGATGGGGGACTGGTCGACGGCCACCACGCCGTCCCGCCCGGCCACCGACCCGTGGATCAACGAACTCTTCCCGGACCCGGCCACCCCGGTCACCGTCACGAGTACACCGAGCGGGATGTCGACGTCCACTCCGGCCAGGTTGTGGGTGTCGGCACCGCGCACCTCCAGCGCACCGGTGGGTTCGCGTGTGGTGTCCTTCAACGTGGCGCGGTAGTCGAGATGCCGCCCGGTCAGGGTGGGGCTCTTGCGCAGTTGTGCCACGGTCCCTTCGAACACCACCTCGCCGCCCGCGGCGCCCGCGCCCGGGCCGAGGTCCACGACGTGATCGGCCACCGCGATCGCCTCGGGCTTGTGTTCGACCACCAACACGGTGTTGCCCTTGTCCCGCAACCGCAGCAGCAGGTCGTTCATCCTGGCGATATCGTGCGGATGCAGACCGACGGTGGGCTCGTCGAACACGTAGGTGACATCGGTCAGTGACGATCCGAGCTGGCGGATCATCTTGACCCGCTGGGCTTCCCCGCCCGACAGCGTCCCCGACGGCCGGTCCAGTGAGAGATACCCCAGCCCGATCTCGACGAAGGAGTCCAGGGTGTGGCGCAGCGCGGTGAGCAGCGGTGCGACGGTGGGCTCCTCGATACCGGCGATCCACTCGGCCAGGTCACTGATCTGCATGGCGCACACGTCGGCGATGTTGCGGCCCTTGATCTTCGACGAGCGAGCCAGCTCCGACAGCCTGGTGCCGCCGCACTCCGGGCACACGGTGAAGGTCACCGCCCGTTCGACGAACGCGCGGATGTGCGGTTGCATCGCGTCGACGTCCTTGGACAGGAAGGACTTCTGGATGGTCGGGATCAGGCCGGCGTAGGTGAGATTGATCCCGTCGACCTGAATCTTGGTGGGCTCCTTGTGCAGCAGCGCGTCCAGTTCCTTCTTGGTGAACTTGCGGATCGGCTTGTCCGGGTCGAAGAACCCGCAGCCCCGGAAGATGCGGCCGTACCAGCCCTCCATGCTGTACCCGGGGATGCTCAACGCCCCTTCGTTGAGCGACTTGGAGTCGTCGTACAGGGCGGTCAGATCGATATCGTTGATCGTGCCGCGGCCCTCGCACCGCGGGCACATGCCACCGGTGATGCTGAACTCGCGACGCTCTTTGACGGTCTTGCCGCCGCGTTCCATCTTCACCGCCCCGGCGCCGCTGATCGAGGCCACGTTGAACGAAAATGCCTGCGGTGAACCGATATGCGGTTTGCCCAGCCTGCTGAACAGGATGCGCAGCATCGCCCCGGTATCGGTGGCGGTGCCGACGGTGGAGCGGGGGTCGGTGCCGAGCCGCTGCTGGTCGACGATGATGGCGGTGGTCAGGCCGTCGAGCACGTCGACGTCGGGGCGGGCCAGCGTCGGCATGAACCCCTGCACGAAGGCGCTGTAGGTCTCGTTGATCAGGCGCTGCGATTCGGCGGCAATGGTGTCGAACACCAGCGAACTCTTACCCGAACCGGAGACCCCGGTGAACACCGTCAAGCGGCGCTTGGGCAATGCGATGCTCACATCTTTGAGATTGTTCTCCCGCGCACCGGTGACCCGGATCCGGTCATGGCTGTCGGCAACCGCTTTCATCGTGCCGTGTTCAGCTCGATCGCCGCCAGCACCAGCGCGGTGAGCGCGCCCTCGTCGATCTCGTCGGTTTCACGAATATCGATGGCCCGCCGGGTGTTTCCGGTCAGGCTGGAATTGAAAAGCCCGCTGGGGTCGGGCAGCTCGGCACCTTTGGCGAAGGTCAGTTTGACGTAGTCCTTGTAGGTCTCCCCGGTGCAGATCATGCCGTCGTGCGACCACACCGGCACGCCCCGCCATTTCCATTCCTCGACGACATCGGGGTCGGCCCGGCGGATCAACTCCCGCACCCGGGCCAGCGTGTCACCGCGCCAGTCGGACAGTTCGCGGATCCGTTCGTCGATCAGGGCGGTCGCCGAGTCGCCATCAGGTGTCGTCGCCATTGCTGACACTCCTTTCTCAGTGCACTTCCTGGATGCGGATCATGGTTCCCGCCGGGTCACGCACGGCGCAGTCGCGGACGCCGTAGGGCTGGGCGGTCGGCTCTTGGACGATGTCGGTGTCGGTGGCCTGCAACCGTTCGAAGGTGGCGTCGAGATCCTTGGTGGCCAGCACGATGATGGCGTAGGTGCCCTTGGCCATCATCTCGGCGATCGTGCGCCGTTCCTCGTCGGTGATGCCGGGATCGGCGGCCGGTGGGTGCAACACGATCGAGGTGCCCGGCTGGTTCGGCGGGCCGACGGTGATCCAGCGCATCTTGCCCGCGCCCACATCCAGGCGGACCTCGAATCCGAGGATGTCGCGGTAGAACGCCAGCGACTCCTCCGGGTCGTCGTGCGGCAGAAAGGTGTTGTGGATGGTGATGTCGGTGTTCGGCATGGAGTTCACGCTAGGTGCAGGCCCACCGCCGGGGCTTCTCGATTCCTGATCGGTTTGGTCACGTTCTTCTCCAGACAGGACGGCAGCCCCTGGGTGGCGCCCGCGGTCTGCTCCCGGTACACGCTGGGTGGCACACCCACCAGCTCGGTGAACCGGGTACTGAAGGTGCCCAGCGACGAACAGCCCACCGCGAAGCACACTTCGGTGACCGTACGGTCGCCGCGGCGCAGCAGCGCCATCGCCCGCTCGATGCGCCGGGTCATCAGGTAGGAGTAGGGCGACTCGCCGAAGGCGAGCTTGAACTGCCGCGACAGGTGCCCGGCGGACATGTTCACCCCGCGCGCCAGGGCCTCGACGTCCAGCGGCTGGGCGTACTCGCGGTCCATCCGGTCGCGCACCCGGCGCAGCAGCTTGAGGTCGCGCAGCCGCTGCTCCATGGAGTCCATATCCGGACTCTACTAACGTCGGGGGATGCGCTGGATCGTCGATGCGATGAACGTGATCGGATCGCGGCCCGACGGCTGGTGGCGGGACCGGCACGGTGCCATGGTCGCACTGGTGACGCGGCTGGAGGCCTGGGCCGCCGACGGCGATCAGGTGACGGTGGTCTTCGAACGGCCGCCCACACCGCCCATCGGGTCCGCGTCGATCCGCATCGCGTATGCCCCGGCCGCGGGCGCCGACTCCGCCGACGACGAGATCGTCCGGTTGCTCCGGGACGACCCCGGCTCCGGTGCGATCACCGTCGTGACCTCCGATGCCACCCTGGCCGGGCGGGCCCGCGCCGCCGGCGCCCAGGTGTACCCGGCGTCCGGCTTTCGCGCCCTGCTGGAGGCGTCAGCTCGATGATCGGTCGATCAGGGCCTCCCGCAACGTCTTTCGATCCGGCGCTGTGCCGACCGTTGCCGCCGGGTTCAGTGCACGAACCTGCCGTGCCGTCAGGTGGGGTAGCACCGACCGCACGATATGCCGGGGCGGCATGAACCGGGACAGCGTGTGCCGCGGCCGGTCGCTGGTGTACACGAACGTCGCCGAGTACCGGTCGCCGCCGGTGGGTGCCTTGATCCGGTGCAGCAAGCGGGCGGTGTCCGCGTAGACCGCGGTGCCGGCGGGTCCGGTCACGCTGTGCCAATCCGACGCCGGGACCGTCGCGGACACCGCCGCGTCGGGCAGGAACGTGAGGCCGGGACGCACCCGCAGGGTCTGGCGGGCCAGGTCGCTGGCCGGCTGGCTGAGAAACTCGAACGGTCCGGTGTCGGCGTCGACATCGGTCAGGTAGACGATGATCTTCAACATCCGCCGGTCCTCGACATCGAAGTGCCAGTGCCGGACCGGATGCCGGGAGCCGGTGGGGACGGCCCGTTCGGCACGTACCTCCAGCCCGAGATAGCGCACCGGTAGCCCGATATGGCTCTCGGCGATGTCGAGATTGTCCTCGGCCAGTCCCCACAGGAACAGGGCCGGGTCGTCCTCCAGCAGGTGCAGCGGCAGGTACCCGACGGTGTCGGTGGGGTGGTGCCGGCGCAGCCAGTCGACCGCCTGCCCCGCGGCGGCCGCGGCACGGGCATCGAGGTGCACCGGACGTGTGGCGATATCACGCAACCGCAGCTCTTGCGCGACGGCTTCGTCGCCGTCTTTCAGCGTCGGCAGCACCGAACTGTGGCGTGCCCGGCGCGTTTCGTAATTGCGTGTTGACCGGTTTCTGAAAGCCGCGGAATTCGACAGGCGCATGCCGAAATCGGAAATTCGAAGGCGTAACCCGGCGGCGAATTCGGCGCGCGAATCATCGTCAAGGCGTCGTGACCGACTCAACTGCCAACCTCTCTCATGCCGGTCAGACGACGCCGGACCCGCTGCCGGTGACGCACTGAAAGCGCTTGGTACCAGGCATCATACGACCATTTCTGCGGTCCGCGCACAGCGGTGTGGCGCGCCGCATCCGCGGTGCGGGGTGCGCTTGCCGGCGGCGGTTGTCTCGCAAATCGGATGTCATTCGCCGCCCGTCCCGGAGCAACCCGGATCGGGGGAGAATCGGCACGTGAACACCGTGATCTGACGCCGGCGATAAATAGCCGTTCATTACCCGGCAAATTGCAACCGCGAACCTATGAATTCTGATAGACATGTTATGTGTTGCGAATTCTGAGTGCCGGATCGGACGGTATTGTGCGTGCGCTGTGGCCACATCCGGTCATCTGCCGTTCGGTTGGTGTTCGGCTGACCGCTCTACGGTGCGCGGATGCGTGAGCTTCTGAAGAACGCCGGCGCGGTGCTAGCCGCGGTCACCTGCCTCGCCGGCGCCACCGGCGCGGTGCTGGCCGGAGCGCCGCAGGCCCGCGCGGCGGCACTCGATTTCGGCGGTCTGGTGCGGACCTACGAGTTGCATGTCCCCGCCGGGTCCCGGCCCTCGGCGCTGGTGATCAACCTGCATGCGGCCGGGGCGACCGGCCGCGACCAGGCCGCACTCACGCACTACAACGCCGTCGCCGACGCGCACGGCTTCGCGGTGGTGTATCCGGACGGTATCGACATGAGTTGGGCCGACGGCCGCGGTGCCTCCATCCCCGACCGCCAGGGCGTCGACGATGTCGGATTTCTCACGGCGCTGGCCTCGAAGTTGGTGTCCGACTACGGAATCAGCCCCGGGCGCGTCTACGTGACCGGTCTGTCGGCCGGCGCGTTCATGGCCAATCGGCTGGCTTGTGACCGCGCCGACCTGTTCGCGGCCATCGCTCCGGTCGCGGGCACTCTCGGCTCGAACGTGGGCTGCGCCCCGTCGCGTCCGGTCGCGGTGCTGGCCACTTACGGCACGGCCGACCCGATCGTCCCGTTCGACGGCGGTCCGATGACGGGCCGCGGTGGGGTCAGCGACATCGTGTCGGCCCCCGCGCTGGTGCAACGCTGGCGCCAACTCAACGGATGTGCCGATGCGCCCGCTCAGCAGCCACTGGCGCCGAGCGGCGACGGGACACACACCGATCGGATCGACTATCCGCAGTGCGCCCCCGGTGGTGAGGTGGTGTTCATGCGCGTCGACGGTGGCGGGCACACCTGGCCCGGTGCCCCCGAGGTGCTGCCCGCGCAGGCGGTGGGATTGGCGAGCCGCGGCTTCGACGCCTCGGAGGCGTCGTGGCGGTTCTTCGACTCACACGGTCGCTGAATCGGCGAGGTGCGGCACGATCCAATGGCCGTGCGGGGCGGTGGCGATCAGCCGGCCCAGTCCCGCATCGTCGAAGGCGGTCACGAATTCGTCGAGCCCCTCGCTGAAATGCGCCCAGCTGTCCAGGTGCGCCGGCACCACCACCTTGGCGCCCAGTACTTCGGCGGCCGCCGCGGCCCGCTGCCCCGTCAGGGTCAGCGGCCGGTTGCGCTCCTTGGTCGCGACCCGGGCCGCCCCGGCGAACAGCACCGCGATGTCGACCTCGCCGACTCGGTCCCTGACCGCCCGCACGGCGTCCAGTGAGGCGTTGTCCCCGCTGAGGTACACCGTCGGGATGCCGGCCCCCGACACCACGAAACCCGTTACCTCGCAATTGATATGACCGGTCTGGTTGCGGACACCGTCCGCGGGTCCGTGCACCGCGGGTACCGCCTGCACGATGACCGCGTGCCCGTGCCCGCCGGGCAGGTCGATGCTCTGCCACGGCTCCAGCCCGCGCGCCGGCGGTCCGAGTCGCTCGGCGGCCCGCGGGTGGGTCAGCAGCACCGGAGCCCGCCGGGCGAACTCACGGCCCGCGGTGTCCAGGTTGTCGGGATGTTCGTCGTGGCTGACCAGCACCACGTCCACCGCACCCAACTGCTCGGCAGGGACGGCCGGCCCGGCCGTCTTGGTGAGGTAGCCGTGCTCGCCGGCGGGATCGAAGGTCGGGTCGATCACCAACCGCAGTCCGGCGATGTCGATCACCGTGGTGGGACCGCCGAGTACGGCAAAACCGAGATCGCGCCGCCGCGCGTCGATGGTGTCCGGCATGGGAACTCAGCCTAGTCGGCACCCTGGCCGGTCATTCAAGATCGCGGTGAGTTTTTCCCTCGTGCCCACACCGGGCGTCGACATACCGTTACCACACGTGATGTCTTCCGCTTTCTCGCGCCGTCGTGCGCTGCAACTGTTGGGGCTTGCCGGGGGAGCGGCGGTGCTGGGTCCGGCGCTGGCCGCCTGTGGATCCTCGGGCGGCGGCAATGCGCTGGCCTCGAACGCTCCGGTGTCCGGCAAGTTCGCCGGCGTGACGTTGAAGCTGCTGGTCAATCAGCCCCACGTGACGTCCTTCCGTGACGTGCTGGCCCCGGCGTGGCAGCGCGAAACCGGCGGCACCCTCGAGGTGACGGCGGCGCCGTACGACCAGTTGACCAGCAAGCAGATTCTCGATGTGCAAAGCGGCACAGGAGAATTCGATGTGTTCGATTACTTCTATTTCGGCCTCGGGGATCTGGTGGACGCCGGTGCGCTGGTGGACCTGACCGACTGGATCGACACCAACAAGGCGGCCATCGGGGTGGACGGCTACCTGAAATCCATCTACGACCCCTACACGTTGCTGGGCGGCAAACGCTACGGCCTGCCCTACGACGGCGACGTACACATCCTGTTCTACAACGCCGAACTGCTCGAGCGGTACAAGGTGGAACCGCCCAAGACCTGGGACGAATACGACACCATCGCGGCCAAGATCACCAGGGACTCGCGCGGCGCGGCCTACGGTGCCATCGTGTCCGGCCAACAGGTCCCGATGATCCTCGGCTGCTCCTACATCAACCGGCTCACCGGTTACGGCGGCGAATTGGTCGACAGCGCCGGGAAACCCGCGCTGACGTCGGATGCGTCCATCGCGGCGCTGCGGCACCTCGTCGACGTCGCGCCGGTGGCCCTGCCCACCCCGCTGCAGGTCGGCTTCGACCAGGCCAACACCGCGTTCCTCACCGGGCAGGGCGCGCTGCTGGACACCTGGACCGACATGGCGCTGCGCGCCGAGGACCCGTCGGCGTCCAAGATCGCCGGCCGCTGGGGTGCGGTGTCGCTGCCCGTCGGTGGCACCAACACCACCCCGCGCACCGCGCTGGATGCCGGTTTCGGCCTGGGCATTTCGACCGCGTCCAAACACCAGGATGCCGCGGCCGCCTTCCTCAACTGGGCCACCGCCACGCCGCAGAATCTCAAGGTGTCCTCCACCGCGGGTGCCGGTATCGATCCGGTCCGCGGTGACGTGCTCAACTCCGACGGCTACGCCAAGGTGGTCACCAAGGCCATCGCCCCCATCCGGGAAGGACTGAACGGCGATCCGCTGGTGTGGCCCAAGGAGAAGGGCGCTCCGAAACTGTTGCAGGACTTGGTCGATCAGCTGGCTCTGGCGATCGCGGGCACCCAGACGGTCGAACAATCCCTGGAGAACGCGCAGAAGAGCTGGGAGAACACCGCGACATGACCCGTCGCGTCCCGCTCTGGCTGGCCCTGCCCGCCATCGCCGGACTGGTGTTGTTCCTGGTCTATCCGACCGCGTACCTCGTCGCGCTGGCGCTGACCGATTCGTCGCTGGCTCATCCGTTGCGCGCGTTCGACGGGGCGCACAACTTCCAGACCGCTTTCGCTGCACCGGCATTCACCCCGTCGCTGTGGCGGTCGACGCTGTTCGCCGTCGTCGCCACCGTGCTGACCACCGGCCTGGGGCTGGCCTTGGCAGTGCTGTTGAGGGCTCGCGGCACCCGATTCGGGGCGGTGGGCGCCTTGCTGTTGCTGCCGCTGGTCACCGCACCGGTGCTGATCGGTGTCGCCTGGAAACTGCTGCTGGCCCCGGTCGGTGGCGGCCTGGCCGGCCTGTTCGGCGCGGTCGGACTGGCCGGGTTCAACCCGCTCGGGTCGGGTACCGGCGCGTTCGTGGTGCTGCTGGTCATCCACGTCTGGCAGTGGACCCCGTTCGCCGTCCTCATCCTGTTCGCCGCGCTCGGGGTGGTGCGACAGGAGCTGCTGGAGTCCGCGCGGATCGACGGTGCCGGGCCGTGGCGCACCTTCACCACCGTCACCTGGCCGGCGATCGCGCCGACCGCGTTGGCGGTCCTGGTGCTGGAATTGGTGATCGGTTACAAGGTCTTCGACCTCATCGTGGTGATCACCTCGGGCGGGCCGGGTTTCGC
Source organism: Mycolicibacterium cosmeticum (assembly GCF_000613185.1). Taxonomy (NCBI): domain Bacteria; kingdom Bacillati; phylum Actinomycetota; class Actinomycetes; order Mycobacteriales; family Mycobacteriaceae; genus Mycobacterium; species Mycolicibacterium cosmeticum. The sequence goes on along the minus strand of NZ_CCBB010000002.1, from coordinate 729,492 downwards.
AACCACTCTGGCGCCCTACGTGATCTACCAGACCGGGCTGCGGGGCAGCTTCGACATGGGTACCGCCGCCGCCCAGACACTGGTGTTCGCCGCCGTGGTGGGCGCGGTGGCCACCGTGCTCACCACGGCGCGGGCCCGCGCCGTGCGGGCCGAGGCGTCATGAGCCGCCGACTCGTATGGGCCGCCCTGGCCGTGGCCATCCTCGTCGCCCTGCTGCCGATCGGGTATCTGGTCTCGCTGTCGCTGCGCCCACCGGGCGATGTGCTCAACTCGAGTCTGCTGCCGACCGAATGGACGCCGGCGAACTTCGTCTCGGTGTTCGACACCATCGCGCTGGGCACCATGCTGCAGAATTCCTGGGTCTCGGCGCTCGGTGCGGCGGTCCTCGCGGTGCTGATCGCCACTCCGGCAGCGTATTTCACCGCCCGCCGGTTCGGCGGCGAGCGGCTGCTGACGGCCCTGTTGGCCAGTTACTGTGCCCCGCCGGTCGTCGCGATCATCCCGTTGTTCTTCCTGCTGCGCGACTTCGGGCTGACCAACCACGTGCTCGGCCTGGTGCTCGTCAACGGGGTGGCCAACGTCCCCGTCGCGGCGTGGCTGCTGGACGGTTTCGTGCGCCGCATCCCGGTCGAGATCGACGAGGCCGCCGTGATCGACGGGCTCACCGTGGCCGGTGCCTTCCGCAGGGCGGTGCTGCCCCTGCTGTGGCCGGGCATCGTCGCCGCGCTGTTGGTCGTTTTCTTCCTGAGCTACAACGATTTTCTGTTCGCGGTGTACCTCGCCGTCACGAAGGAGAGCCAGACGTTGACCGTCGGTTTGTCACTGTTCCAAGGGGACCGCAACGTCCAGTTCGGCCAGCAGGCCGCGGCCGGCCTGCTGGGGATCCTGCCGGTGTACGTACTGGCGCTGGCCGCACAACGGTTCCTGGTCGGCGGCCTGACGGCCGGGGCCACCAAATGACGACCGTCGAACTTGCGGGCATCACCAAGTCCTACGGCGGCACACCCGTCGTCGACGGGCTGGATCTCACCCTGCCCGACGGATCGCTGACCGTGCTGGTGGGCCCGTCCGGATGCGGTAAGTCCACCACGCTGCGGATCACCGCGGGGCTGGAGGCGGCCGACGCCGGGACCGTGCGCATCGACGGCCGCGATGTCACCGCGGCCGCACCCCGGGATCGCGATGTGGCGATGGTGTTCCAGAACTACGCGCTGTACCCGCATCTGAGCGTGGCCGGCAATATCGCCTTCCCCCTGCGCAATGCGGGAGTGGGCAAGGACGAAGCGGCCGAGCGGGCCCGCGCCGCGGCCGCCCGCGTCGGCATCGAGGGACTGCTGGCCCGTAAACCCCGGCAGCTCTCCGGGGGCCAGCAGCAGCGGGTGGCCATCGCCAGGGCGCTCGTGCGGACGCCGTCGGTGTTCCTGTTCGACGAGCCGCTGAGCAACCTGGACGCCAAACTCCGCGTCGAGCTGCGCTCCGAAATCCGGCGTCTGCAACAGGAACTCGGCATCACCGCGCTGTACGTCACCCATGACCAGGAGGAGGCGATGACCATCGCCGACCAGTTGGTGGTGTTCAACGCCGGCCGGATCGCGCAGCTGGGGACACCCGAGCAGCTCTACCGCAGCCCGGCGGACACGTTCGTGGCCGGCTTCATCGGCTCGCCCAGTACCAATCTCGTCGACGGGACGGCGCGCGAGGGCGTATTCGACGCCGCCGGCCTGCGCTGGCCGGTTCCGCCGGGCACCGACGGGCCGGTGACGTTCGGGGTGCGGCCCGAGGATCTGGTGGTGACACCCGATCCGGACGGCGACGCCCGCGTCGACCTGGTGGAGCTGCTCGGCCCGCGCTATGTGCTGATCGTCAAGGCCGGAGCGCACCGGCTGACGGCGGTGGTGGAGGCCTCGACGGTGGCGGCGTGGCCGTCGGTGCCTGCGTCGGGCGACCCGGTCCGGGTCGAGGTGCGGCCCGGCCGCGCCCACCTGTTCGACGCCGCGACCGGGACCCGCCTATCCCAGTGATTTGTGCACGTTCTGTCACGTCAGGCGTGACAGAACGTGCACAAATCGCACTACTTCTTCTTGACGTCGAACCGGTCGTTGTCGGTCACCTTGACCCACGCGGCGACGAAGTCGTTGACGAACCGCTCCGCGCCGTCGGCCTGCGCGTAGACCTCCGAGACCGCCCGCAGCACCGAATGTGAGCCGAACACGAGATCGTTCGCCGTCGCCGTCCACCGGAGCTCACCCGTGGCGCGGTCGCGGCCCTCGTAGACATTCTCCTGTGTTCCCGACGGCTTCCACTCGGTGCCGATGTCGAGCAGGTTGACGAAGAAGTCGTTGCTCAGCGTGCCCGGCCGGTCGGTGAACACGCCGTGCTTGCTGCCGCCGTGGTTGGCGCCCAGCGCCCGCAGACCGCCGACCAGCACCGTGAGTTCGGGCCCGGTGACGCCCAGCAGGTAGGCGCGCTCCAGGAGCAGTTGCTCCAGCGGAGCCTTCTCTCCGGGACGGACATAGTTGCGGAAGCCGTCGGCCCGCGGCTCCAGCACCGCGAACGACTCCACGTCGGTGTCCTCCTGGGTGGCATCGGTACGGCCCGGGGTGAACGGCACCGTCACCGAGACGCCGCCGTCCTTGGCGGCCTTCTCGATCGCTGCGTTGCCGGCCAGCACGATGACATCGGCCAGCGACACCGTCTTCGTTCCGCCGGCGTTGAAATCGGCCTGGATCTGCTCCAGCACCGGCAGTGCCTTTTCCAGCTCGGACGGCTCGTTGGCCTCCCAGCTGCGTTGCGGTTCAAGGCGCAGCCGGGCCCCGTTGGCGCCACCGCGCTTGTCGGTGCGGCGGAAGCTGGAGGCCGAGGCCCAGGCGGTCTTCACCAGTTGCGGCACCGAAAGCCCGGAATCCAGGATCTTGGCCTTCAGCGTCGCGGCGTCGGCATCGTCGATGAGCTCACCCGCGATGGGCGGCACCGGGTCCTGCCACAGCTGCGGCTCGGCGACCCACGGGCCGAGATAACGCGTGATCGGGCCGAGGTCGCGGTGCAGCAGCTTGTACCAGGCCTTGGCGAACGCCTCGTTGAGTTCCTCGGGATGGTCCAGCCAGCGCCGGGTGATCGCGCCGAACTCCGGATCCACCCGCAACGCCACGTCGGTGACGAGCATGGTGGGCTTGCGGTTGGGCGCGCCGGGGAACGGCGGCGGGATGATGGCCTCGGCGTCCTTGGCCTCGAACTGCCACGCACCGGCCGGGCTCTTCACCAACTCCCACTCGTAGCCGTACAGGATTTCCAGGAACGAGTTGCTCCACTTGGTCGGGGTGGGTGTCCACACCACCTCCAGGCCGGAGGTGATGGTGTCGGCGCCATTGCCGGAGCCGAAGGGGCACTTCCACCCGAGGCCCTGCTGCTCGATGGGGGCGCCCTCGGGCTCCGGGCCGACCAGGTCGCCGTCGCCGGCTCCGTGCGTCTTGCCCAGGGTGTGGCCGCCGACGATCAGCGCCGCGGTTTCCTCGACGTTCATCGCCATCCGGCCGAACGTCTCCTTGATGTCCACGGCCGCCTTCAACGGATCCGGATTGCCTTCCGGGCCCTCGGGATTCACGTAGATCAAGCCCATGGTGGTGGCACCGTACGGCTGCGCCAGCTCCCGTTCGCCGGAGTAGCGCTTGTCGGTCCCCAGCCAGGTGTCCTCCTCGCCGAACAGCACCTCTTCGGGCTCCCACACGTCTTCGCGGCCGAAGCCGAACCCGAACGTCTGGAAACCCGCCGACTCCAGCGCGACGTTTCCGGCGAACACCAGCAGGTCTGCCCAGGAGATCTTGTTGCCGTACTTCTGCTTCACCGGCCAGAGCAGTCGGCGCGCCTTGTCCAGGTTGGCGTTGTCCGGCCAGCTGTTCAGCGGCGCGAAGCGCTGCAGGCCCTGCCCGCCGCCGCCGCGGCCGTCGAAGATGCGGTACGTGCCGGCGGCATGCCAGCTCATCCGGATGAACAGGCCGGCGTAGCTGCCGTAGTCGGCGGGCCACCAGTCCTGGGAGGTGGTGATCACCGACAGCAGGTCCGCCTTGAGGGCCTCGACGTCGAGCTTGGCGAATTCGGCTGCGTAGTCGAAGGAATCACCGAGCGGGTTGGAGGCGGGGGCGTGCGGGTGCAGGCGCGACACATCGATCTGCTCCGGCCACCAGTCCTGGTTGGTCAGCGGGCCGTGCGCCTTGGGCTTCGGCGACGGGATGGCCGGGTTCTCGCTCTCGCTGTTGCTGGCGGTACCGGCATCAGGGTGCGGGGGACGGCTGTCGGACGTATCGGATGACACAACATTTCCTTCCGGGTTGGTGACGGGCTGTGATCACGGATGCGATCGGGAAACCGAGGCGGAGCAGTCGGGGCACAGACCCCAGTAGATGACTTCGGCCTCGTCCAGGACGAAACCGTCGATGGCGCCGTCCAGGTCGGCCGGCGTGAGGCACGGTGCCGCGCCGATGGCGCAGTCGATGTCGGCGATGGTGCCGCAGTTCCGGCACACCACATGGTGATGGTTGTCGCCCACCCGGGTCTCGTAGCGGGCCACCGACCCCAGCGGCTGGATACGGCGCAGCAGCCCGACCGAGGTCAGGGCATTGAGCACGTCGTAGACGGTTTGGCGCGAGACGTCGGGCAGGACGTTGCGTACGGCGAGGAAGATGGTTTCGGTGTCGGCATGCGGATGGGCCCGCACCTCCTCCAGCACCGCGATCCGCGGCCGGGTCACCCGCAACGCGGAAGCGCGGAGCAAGTCCGCGTACTCCGCATCTGAGGCCACGGCATCACTATTGCCCGTTAACTGGACTCGTTAAACATTTTCTTTCAGGTCTGCGTATAACTGCCGAGCCGGCACAAATCCCCGTCATGCCGTGTTATGCGCACCATGAAGATCCGCTTCGGAGTGGGACTCGGAGCAGAGGTCGGCCCCGCCGCGCTGCCCGCGCTGGTCGACCGGCTCGAAGAGGCCGGCATCGACTCGCTGTGGTTTTCGGAGTTGGTGTACTCGCCTGCCGTCGACCCGGTCGTGGGGATGACGTTCGCGCTGGCGCGGACGAACCGGCTCAAGGTCGGCACGTCGGTTGCGGTGTTGCCGGGCCGGCACCCCGTGCTGGTGGCCAAGGAATTGGCGTCGCTGGCCGCCTTGGCGCCCAAACGGGTCCTGCCGGTTTTCGGGCTGCGCTCGGCACTGCCCGCCGAGCGGGACCTGTTCCCGGTACCCGACGGTCGCCGCGCGGCGGTGTTCGACGAGGCGCTGGTGTTGCTGCGAACCGTGCTGGGCAGCGCCGAGCCGGTGAACTTCACCGGGGACCATCACCGTGTCCGAGATGCGGTCATCGCTCCCAAACCCGCTGCGCCGCTGGATATCTGGATCGGCGGGTCGTCACCGGCGGCTTATCGCCGGATCGGTGCGCTGGGCGACGGCTGGCTGGGCAGCTTCCTGACACCGCAGGAAGCGGGCCAGGCGCGCAGGGCCATCATCGAAGCCGCCGAGCGGGCGGGCCGGGCGATTGAGCCCGACCACTACGGGATCAATCTCGCGGTCGGGACGGGTGAGCTGCCGGACACGGTCGCCGCGGCGGTGCGCGCCCGGCGTCCCGACCTCGACCCCGCGACGCTGGTCGCAGCCGATTGGCCGGCGCTGCACCGGCAACTCGACGCGTACATCGATGCCGGCCTAACCAAGTTCGTGATCCGCCCGCTCGGCGCCGGCCCGGATGCGGCCGACTTCGTGGACCGATTCGCCCGGGAGTTGTTGCCCAGGCAGAACTGACCCGGACCCGAGTCTGTGAGTCCGCGTTGACGCGACGGTGGCCGGGCATGGAGGATTGCAGCCAGTGTCGAGGAGAGGACAACCTCAAGCATGTTTGACCGGATCTCTGCGGCGGCCATCGCCGCCGCCGCCGGCGGCGTCATCGTCGGCGGTGCGCTGGCCGGCGCGGGTCAGGCAGCCGCCGAGCCCGACCCGCTGATCCCCACCCCGGCGCCGGGCGCGCCCGCCGAGCCGGCCCCGGGCCAGCCCGTGCTGGTGGCCAACGAGCCCGTCGGTGCGCAGCCGCCCCCGCCGGCCGGGGCACCGCCGGTGCCCGAAGTCAGCAACCAGCAGTACGGGCAGGGGCAGACGCCAGGGCAACTGGGTTATCTCCGCGACGTTTGGCACACGTTCCACAGCGCCGACCCGATCGGCGAGCTGACGATGTCCCCCGAGGACGCCGGTGTCGGGCTCGGTGCCCCGCCCGGGGCGGGACCGGCCCCCAAGCTGCCGCCGGGTTACACCTCGCTGACCGACCCGAGTTCCTCGACGCCTGCCTTGCCGGTCACCGTCGCGGCGCCGCCGGGCACCCCCGGTGGCGGGCCGGCGTTGCCGCCCGGGTACGTCGCGCTCAGTGACCCGAACCCGCCGGCATGGGTGAACGAGCCGGCGCCGGGAGCGCCCGCAGCGCCCGCCGATCCGGCCGCCCCGCCGATCGTCGCGCCCGGCGCCCCGACTCCGTAACGAGAGTGCCGGTCGACCGACTGCACGACCCGTCCTGGCGGGGTTTCGCCAGCGACAACTACGCCGGAGTACACCCCGAAGCGCTGGCCGCCATCGACGCCGCCAACGGCGGTCACCAGGTCGCATACGGGGGAGACGTCTACACCACCCGCCTGCAGGACGTCATTCGCGAACAGTTCGGTGGCGGGGCCGAAGTGTTCCCCGTCTTCAACGGCACCGGCGCCAACGTGGTCGCGCTGACCAGCGTGCTGCCCCGCTGGGGCGCGGTCATCGCCGCGTCCACCGCCCACATCAACACCGACGAGGCGGGTGCGCCGGAGCGCATGACGGGCATCAAGTTGCTGACGGTGCCGACACCCGACGGCAAGCTCACCCCCGAACTGGTCGCCCGCGAAGCGTGGGGTTGGGGGGACGAGCATCGCGCCCAGCCGCTGGCGGTGAGCATCACCCAGGCCACCGAGATGGGCACCGTCTACACCGCGGACGAGGTGCGGGCGATCGCCGATTTCGCGCACTCGCACGGGATGGCCGTGCACGTGGACGGCTCCCGGCTGTGGAACGCGGCGGCCGCCCTGGCAGTGCCGTTGCGCGCGTTCACCACCGAGGCCGGCGTGGACATCCTCAGCCTCGGTGGCACCAAGAACGGCCTGCTGGGGGTGGAGGCCGTCGTGGTGCTCGACACCGAGCGCGCCGCCGGATTGACCTATCTGCGCAAGTTCACCATGCAGCTGGCCAGCAAGATGCGGTTCGCCTCGGCACAGCTGCTGGCCTTGTTCGACGGCGGACTGGGTATCCGCAACGCCGGGCACGCCAACGCCATGGCGACCCGGTTGCGGGCGGCGCTGGAGGCCGGTATCGCCGACGGCGACCTGCCGGGTTTGGCGTTCACGCAGCAGACCTGCGCCAATGCGGTGTTCGCGACGCTGCCCACCGCGACGGCCGACCGGATCCGCGTGCGAGTGCGGTTCTACGACTGGGATCGCGCCCGCGGTGAGGTTCGATGGATGACGGCATGGGACACCACCGAAGCCGATGTCGATGACTTCGTCGCCGTCATCCGAGAGGAATTCGCATGAGGATCAACGTGACGAGCGTGCTCGTCGACGACCAGGACAAGGCGCTGCGGTTCTACACCGACGTCCTGGGTTTTCGACCGAAGCACGACGTACCGATGGGTGAGTACCGGTGGATCACCGTCGTCTCGCCGGAGGAACCCGAGGGCGCCGAGATCCTGCTCGAACCGGACCAGCATCCGGCGGCCAAGCCGTTCAAGCAGGCCTTGGTCGCCGACGGCATCCCGTTCACCTCGTTTGCCGTCGACGATATCCAGGCCGAATACGAACGCCTGGTGGGCCGCGGGGTGCGGTTCACCCAGCAGCCGGTCCCGATGGGGACGGTCACCACGGCGGTGTTCGACGACACCTGCGGAAATCTGATCCAGATCGCCCAGCACCACGGGTAGGGCCGGTCGGGCACACTGGTCACTTGTGGGCCATTCGCCAGCGGAGCCGGTCGGCGGGACGCGTGCGTTCCTGCCTGCCGTGCAGGGTTTGCGCGGGGCCGCCGCCGTCGCGGTGGTGATCACCCATGTGGCCACGCAGACCCGGCAATCCGTCGGGTTGTTCGGCCCCCTGTGGATCCGGTTGGACCTTGCGGTCGCGGTGTTCTTCGCGCTGTCGGGTTTCCTGTTGTGGCGCGGGCACGCCGCGGCGGCGCACGGGCTACGCGAGTCGCCGGATAGCGGCCGTTATCTCCGGTCGCGGTTGGTCCGCATCCTGCCCGCGTACCTGCTTGCCGTGGCGGTCATCCTGGCCCTGCTGCCCGACGCGCACGGCGCGCACGGCACCGTGTGGCTGGCCAACCTGACGCTCACCCAGGTCTACGTGCCGCAAGCGCTGGTCACCGGCCTGACGCAGATGTGGAGTCTGTCGGTCGAGGTGACGTTCTATCTGGCGTTGCCGATGCTGGCGCTGGCGGCGCGCCGACTGCCCGTGCGGGCGCGGGTGCCGGTGCTCGCCGCGGTCGCGGTGGCCAGTTTCGGGTGGGCATACCTGCCCATCCCGGCGCCCAATGGTGCCAATCCGCTGAACTGGGCGCCCGCCTACGCGTCCTGGTTCGCGGTGGGCATGCTGCTCGCCGAGTTCACCTGCCGACCCGAGAGCCGGATGCACCGCATCGCGCGCCGGCCGGTGGTGATGGCGGGGATCGCGTCGGTGGCTTTTGTGGTGTCCGCCTCGCCGCTGGTGATCCCGACGGGATCGGAGCACGCGAGTGTCGGCCAGTTCGTGGTCCGCACGGCGATGGGAGCGGTCGTCGCGGCGGCGCTGCTGGCCCCGCTGGTGCTGGACCGCCCCTCGGCGCGGCACCCGGTGCTGGGCAGCCCGGTGATGGTCACCTTGGGGCAGTGGTCCTACGGGCTGTTCGTCTGGCATCTGGCCGCATTGAGTGTGGTGTTCGCGCTGCTGGACCGGCCGGAGTCGGCGGTCGGTTTCATCGCCGTGCTGGTGCTGACCTTGGTCTTCGGTCTCGCGATGGCCGCGGTGAGCTATGCACTCATCGAGGAGCCCTGCCGAAACGCGTTGCAGCGGTGGGAGACCCGTCGCAATGCGGCGGTGTTGCCGCTCACCGACCCCAGCGGGGACTCCGCTGCCGACCGGTGCCGCGCGGCCTGAGCCCGGCCGTCACAGGTGGCCGGCGCGCCACTTGTCCAGCACGCGCCGGTCCCGTTTGGTGGGGCGGCCGGCGCCGCGATCCCGAACGGCCACCGGGGCGGCCACGGTCGGTGGTGGTGGCGGTGTGCGATCGAGGTAGCAGGTCACGGCATCGGCGGCACCGACCCGCTTCTGGATCACCCGTACCACTTCGACGATGCGGGTGGTATCGCCGACCCGGGCCCGGACGGTGTCGCCAGGAACCACGGTCGTCGCGGGCTTGGCGGTGCGGTCGTTGATCCGCACGTGGCCGGCGCGGCAGGCTTCCGCCGCGTCCGGCCGCGTTTTGGTCAGCCGGACGGCCCACAACCAGCGGTCCACACGCGTCGACTCCATGCCTTCCATCATGGCCCTTCGCCGCGACCCCGATGCCGTGAGGACGACGATCAGCGCGATTCGGCCGAAATGGCGTGGCTTTTTCCGGCCATGGCCGACAGGATTGGGCGATATCGCGGATAGCTAACTGATATATGTTTGCTGAAAATGGAGTATCCGGACAATAAAACGGCCGGATGGCCAGTATCAGTCCAGGACGGTCTCGTAATGCCGGATTCGCTCGTCCAGTTCTTCGGGATCGTGGTCTTTCACCGAGTGGATGACGGCGATGCGACCGCCGACGACCTCGTCGATGTTCGCGAATTCGGTGATCGGCGGGTGCGCGTGCCGGCCCGGGTAGTTGTTGATGGCGAGCGTCCAGTCCGGGGCGTCCTGCAAGATGCACAGCGCCTTGAGCGCACATGCGGTCCGGAACCGGCCGTCGATCAGCACGAAGTCGGGGGCTTTGTCGCCGGTCAGGCAGGCGATGGGCGGATCCGAGTAGCGCCGGAACTGCTCCACCCGTTCGGGCCCGGCGAACCGAGCATGGCGGGGACGGCCCCACTTGCTGATCGGCCCGATGTCGGCGTGGTGGTAGGACTGGGCGGCGGGGTCGAGCAGCCCGTCGGCGGCGATGCGCTGTCGGACCGCACCCAGGATCACCGGATCCGAATCGACGGCGACGAATTCGACGCCGTGCTGGGCGGCGGTGTACGTGGAACCACCGGCCCCGAATTCGAGATAACGGCTGCATTCTCGGATGGCCCCGACAAACCAGTCAGTCGCGGTCTTACTACCGAATCGAGGTTTGCTGGGAATATCCAGGCGACCCAATCGACGGTGCGCCAAGAAAACCAGGTGTTCAGAACTGATCAACGGTTCGCCCCCACGAAGAAATGCATGTGTTGGCGACGATAGCAGCCCCGACCGCGGGTGTCAGGACAGCCGGAGACGACTCGCTACAGGACCGGGGCGGCGGCCGGCGGCGGGCCGCCGCCCGGTGCGGGTGCCGCGAGCACCGGGCCCGGGGGCGGACCCAGCGGTGCCACCGGAGCGGGGGTGGCCGACGGCGCCGGGCCACCGAGATGCGCCGTGACCGGAATCAGCGGGGCGGCGGGTGTCGTGGGTGCGCCGGGCGCCGCGGCGGCCCAGCCCGCCTGCAGGGCGTTGGCGGCGTAGACGGCAGCCTGATCGACCATGCCGGCGTCGAAATACGTGTTGTGTGCGGAGAAACTCCGACCGGTCGGGTCGCACACCAAGTCGTTGTCGACGCACAGGTCGACGGTCTTGGCGGCGTACTGGGGGCCGACCGTCACCGTCGGGTCGTTGATGGCGCGCATGAAGCGGGCCGACGGCTTACCGAACAACGCCACGGCGGCAACGTGATTGGCGATCTCGGGGGGCATGGGGGCCGGTACCGTTGCCGGGTCGACGCCGTCGGGGACGGTACTGGCGGTCACGAAACCCATGACCGCAGCGCCCTGGGAGAACCCACCGAGCACCATCTTGGTGTCGGGGCACGCCGCGGCGGTGGCCAGGATGTGTGCCCGCGCATCGGAGATCCCGCTGACCGCGGTGCCGAAGTCGAGGGTGGCCGGATAGTCGACCGCATACACCCCGACGGACTTGCCGGGCAGCTTGTTGCGCAGTGCGTCGATGAAATCGCTACCGGTGGGGCCGGGCCCCGGGTCCTCGGTGGTCCCGCGCGCGAAGATGACCTCCGCGTCGGGGCAACCCGCCGCCTGCGCGGTGGGCATCGCGGCACCGAGAAGCACGGTCGCGCTCTGTAGTAACACGGATCCTGCGGCCGCGACACCGACCGCAGCAACGTTGCGCCAGGAGGTCACAAGGGGAATGCTGACACACCTCGGTGGCCGTTGCCCCTGGCCGCCAGAGTCCTTTCACCGAAGCCACACCGTCTTATTAGGAATTGGCCGTCTTCTCAGGACTGCGGGCGCAAATCGGTTGTGCCATCGATCGTCCGGTAGGCCTCCCACATGGCCTTGCCCATGGTGCGCAGTCCCGCCGCGTTGTAGTGCCGGTCGACTTCGCTGTTGAACGCGTCCCTGATGCCCGGGACGAAGGCGGTCCGGGGAATCCGGTGCGGGGTATCGGCGTGCACCGCGTTGATCGGCGCGTAGTTCTTGCCGCTGCGCTCCATCTCCTCGGGAACCATGCCGCCCAGGATGATCGGCACCTGCGGTCCGTACCGGTTCCGCAGATCGCCGAACAACGCGTCCAACTTCGTCTGGTATTCGGGGGCGCTCATCAGCGGCACATCGGATTCGCCTTGGTGCCACAGCACCGCGGCCACCGAACTGCCCGGATATCGGGCGAGCGCCGCATCGATGGCCGACACCGCCTCGCGGTACAGATTCCGGCGGGTCTTGGTGTCCGCGATATCCCAGGTGTAGCCGTTCTTCGGGTGGAACGAGGTGTCGCCGCGGGCGCACGGCACCAGCAGGACCGCCCGGTTGGTCGCCGTCGCAAGCTCTTTGCCGAACGTGACACCGAAACCGACACGGCGCGAAGGTGTTTCGTGCAACAGGGGGTCGACTCCGAGCACGACGGTGTTCTTCGACGGTCCGCTGTTGGCCCACTGGTGAACCAGGGGATGCGCCTTGTCGGCACCGTCTCGGTCCAGTGGCAGCCCCATCCCGAAGGCATTCGACTGACCGAGGATGGGCACCACCAGGTACGGCCGCTCCGGGGCGGGCACCGGGATGCCCTTGGGCGCCAGCCGACGTTTGACGAAGCATTTCAGTTCGAACGCCGCCAGCTTCCACAGCGGGGCGTCACCGTCGGGATTGCGGCGTTTGCGCATGGCCAGCACAGTACAACCGGGTCCGCCCCCAGATTCGGCGGCGGTTACCGCTCGACGGTGTCGCGGACGACGGCCACGCACAGGTCGGCGCACAGCGCGGCCAGTTCGCCGACGGTCTCGCGTGGTTCGCGCAACCACTCGGCGATGATCTGGTTGACACCGCCGACCATGAACAGGGCGCCGCGCCGCATCGCCGCGGCGTCGGGCAGTGCCGAGCCCAGCACCGACGGTGCCTGTTCGATGATGGAGGCGACGATCATGTCCAGGAACTGCATCCGGTATTCGAGCAGTCCGGGTACACCGGTGACGTCGCCGATGATGATGCGATGCAGATGCGGGTCCTGGGCGACGATGTCCAGGAACGCCGTCAGCGCCGCCCGCAGCTTGTCTCGCAGGTCGCCGCTCTCCCCGACACCGGCGACCACCATGGCGTCCAGCAGTTGCGTGCGCACCTCGTCCACCACCGCGAACAGCAGTGCGTCGCGGGAGTCGAACTGCTCGTAGAAATAGCGGGTGATCAGGCCGGCCGCGGAACAGACGCCGCGCACCGTGACATCGGCGATGCCGGACTCGCCCCAGATGCGCCGGCCTGCGGAGATCAGCTTGCGGCGACGGTCGGCGCGGCGATCGGCCGCCGAGATTCCGCCGTAGTCACGCACCACCTCCGCGCGTTTCATTGACAGCACTTTACCCCCGCGCTAGTTTTCGACTACGCCTGTAGTCCAAATGGTTGCTCAGCGAGGAGCGTCGATGACCGCACAAATCCCGACTCGGCATCCCGAGTCACCCCGACCGGTGCCCGGCATGGTCAAACTGCTGGCCCGGGCGCTCGGCGTCGGCACTCCGTCCGAGCCGCAATGGCAGCGGCTGGGGGAGCGGCTGACCGTGGGAGATGAACCGATGGACCGGTTGCTGGACTGGATGGTCGACACCGGGCTGGCCCAGACGCGTCCGTTGTTCGACCGAGCACTGGCCGAAGGCATCACCCGCGTTCCCGAGGCCCCGGCACCGCTGCGCGACTTCTTCGTCGGGGTGGAGACGGCGCCGGACTGGGTTGACCTCCAGCTCGTGCGGCGCGGCCAGCGGGCGTTGCGCCGCGGCGGTGCCGACGGCATGTACGTCGCCCGGGACGTCTCACTGCTGGGCGGCTACCAGTTCGCCGGCTTCAACAAGACGCTGCTGCGTACCGGCGCGCTGGAAAAGGGCTCCAACAAGCGCTTCGCCGAGACCATGCAATGGGCCATGGACGTCATCGCCGAAGGCGGGCTGGAGTCGCTCGGGATCGGCTATCGCTCCACCATCCGGGTGCGGCTCATCCACGCCTTCGTCCGCCGACACGTGGCCGGCATGCCGGATTGGCGCGCCGAGGACTGGGGCCTGCCGGTCAACCAGACCGATATGGCCGCCACCCTCGTCGGCGCGCTGATCGCACCACCCGTGGGCGGGCTCGGGATGGGAATCCTCACCGCCCCTGCCGATTTCGAGGCCATCGCACATCTGACCCGGTACGTCGGGTGGCTCATCGGCGTCGAGGACGAGTGGCTACCACGCGATTTCCGGGACGCCGTGCGCGTCCTGTTCCACACCCTGACCGCGCTGTCGGCGCCCGACGAGTCGACCCGTCAGCTGGCCGCCCCCATGGTCGAGGACCCGATGAGCTGGCACTACGACCATCTGCCCACCCTGCGCCGCAGGCTGGCTCGTGCCCAGCACCTCTCGGTGACCAGCGGATTCCTGGGGCCCCGAACCATGCGCATGCTCGGGCTGCCGGCCTATGTGCCGCCGTGGTATCCGCTGCTGCGCCTTCCGGTCAATGTGGCGCGCAGCGTCGTCGACATCGCGCTGCCCGGTGGCATGGAGCGCGCCGCGCGGCGCGGCCAAGCCGAACAACACGCGCTGCTGCGCACCATGATCGGCGACGGGCAGGCGGCGATCGGCGAATCCGCCGAACATGTGAGTCGGGTCGCCTAGCCAGGCTCGGGTGGACGAATGTGGGCGTCCTGTACGGCAAAACACGAAAAGGCGTGCACGCGGCCCACACTCGTCACCCGCCCGTACCCGGGCGCAGACTCAGGCGCCGGCGTCCAGGATCTTGATCGCGAAGACCAGCGTGTCGCCGGGCTGGATGCCGGCCGCCGGTTGCCCATTGGGGTACCCGTCGGCGGACGTCATCGCCACCGCGACGGTGGAGCCGACCTTCTGTCCGGCGATCGCCTTCTGGAAGCCGGGGACCACGCCGTTGAGCGGGAAATCGGCCGGGGTGCCGCGTTCGTAGCTGCTGTCGAACACCGTGCCGTCGCGCCCGTTGACGCCCATGTAGCAGACCGACACGGTCGCGGTGTCCGGCACCACCGGTCCGTCGCCCGCCTTGAGGGTGTGCACCTGGGTCTCGGTCACGCTGAACGGTCCGCCCACTTTGACGTAGGGCGCGGCGGTGTCGGTCGACCCGCTGACAGCGACGTTGCCGGTGGCTCCGGTCAGGGTCCACTCGGGGGTGCCCGGGTCGGCGGGCGCCGCCGTCGGGCAGCCGAGCGTGGCCGGGGGCGCCTCCGGCAGTGACGACGCCACCTGCGCGATCGACGGCGTGCTGGCCGACGGCTTGGACGAGTTGTCCGACTCGGAGCCGCAGGCGGCAAGCGTCATCACCAGCGAGGTGGCACCGGCGACCAAGGCGACGGAAGCAGACACACGGGATGCATTCACGCCCGCCACGCTACAGCCGTGCCCGGCCGGCTCGGCCACGGTAACCCGGAATACCGGGAAATCGATTGCGGGCGCGGCACCGAGGCGGCCACCGTTCACCGGGGCGCATAGCCGCCCTGTGACGTAAGTCATGGTCGTGACCGCCGGTTAGGTGAATTCGCCGCGGCCGTCCCGGGTAACCGGATGAGCAGGTGCACCCAGCGCCGACACATCCGTCAACGCGAAGGGGCGAATCACAATGGCTGTCACGACGGCGAATGCCGATACCACCACACTGCTCGCACAGCTGCGAACCGTTCTCGACCTGACCCACACCGAGATCCAGATCGCCGAAACCAGGCTGGCCCAGGCCCGAACCGAGGCGGTCCAGCGCGAGCTGACCCAGAACGCCGGCAACGCCCGGGATCGTGCCGTGGCCATCGAGCGGGCCATTCGCGACCTCGGTGGTTATCCCGACGTCGTCGGCCCGTTCCTCGGACGCGCCGCGGCCGCGGTGAAGGCGCTGACCGAACAGGCCGAACCGTTCGACGAGGCGCTGCTCGGCGACCTGGCACTGGAAGACCAGTTGCTGGACCGGTCCCGCTATATCAAGGCGCTGGCCGTCGCGGCCAAGCGGACCGACGTCGTCGAGTTGGCCGATCGCCTCATCACCGCGCACGCCGCCACCGTCGAGTGGCTGACCACGGTGCTGGCCGAGGACGCGCTCGGCGGGCCGGCGGCCCTCCGCCGCACCCCGATGCAGGCGGTGACCGGAGCGGCGGTGAAACTGGCCAATCTGCCGGGTATCTGGACGGCGCGCGGCCTGGATCGTCTGCTGGACGTCCTGCGCAACGTGCGGCCCAACGTCGACGAGCTGCTCGACCGCGGCGCGCAAGCCGGTGAGCTCGCCGGCCGGGTGATCGCCGGTTCGCGCGACGCGGCGCTGGCCGCGGCCGAGGACATCACCCGCGGTGGCGGGGCCGAGCAGACCGCCGACGCCCTGCGCGCGCTGCGATCGGCGTCGGGTGCGTTGGACCCGTCCGAGCTGCCCATCGCGGAGTATGACGACTTGGCGGTCCCGGACGCCATCGCGGCGGTCAAGGAGCTGACCGACCCGGCCGATATCCGCACCATCGTGGCGTGGGAGGAGGCCCACAAGAACCGGCAGCGGGTCGTCTCGGCCGCACAGACCAGGCTTGCGGCGATCGCTCAAGAAGTCGTCGGGATCGGCTGACGGCCGGCATGGCGAATGTCGATGTGTCCGTCACGTCGGACCTGGCACCGCAGCAGGCCTGGAAGTTGGCGTCGGATCTGCGCCGATTCGGCGAATGGCTGACGATCTTCGGCGGTTGGCGCGGACGGCCACCGGACGATATCGGGGTCGGCACCCAGGTGTCGTCGTTGATCAAGGTGAAGGGCTTCCGTAACACCATCGATTGGCAGGTCACCGATTACGAAGAGCCGCACCGCATCCGGCTGTCAGGCCGAGGCCGCGGCGGGGTACGGATCGGTCTGACGATGACGGTGACCCCCGATGATCCGGGTTCGACGTTCCGCGTGTTGGCCGACCTGTCCGGTGCACTGCTCAGCGGGCCGGTCGGAGCGCTGGTGGCCGCCGTGCTGAAATCCGACGTCCGCCGATCGGTGCAGAATCTGGCCGAGCTGCAATAGGTCTCACGCCCACTGGTCCCACGGCACGCTCCAGTCGCCGTTCTGCCACAGCTGCAACGGTTTCCCGCCGGTGTGCCGTACCTCCACCACGTCACCGGGCACGGAGAAGTTGTAGAACCACTGCGCATTGTCGCGGTTCAGGTTCAGGCAGCCGTGGCTGGTGTCCGTCTTGCCCTGGGCCCACACCGTGGCGTCAAGTTCGTGCAGGTACACCCCGTCGGTGCTGATCCGTACCGCGTACGGGATGGATTCCTTGTAGCCGAGGTGGGAGTTGATCGGCAGGCCGTAGGTCGAGGAGTCCATGATCACCGGGTTGCTCTTGTCCATCACCGTGTAGACGCCGGGCTGGGTCCAGAAGCTCAACGTCGTGTTGCCCACGGTTTCGGTGCCGCCCCGACCCATCGAGGTCGGCATGGTGCGCACCAATGCGCCGCCGTCATACACAGTGACCTGCTTGGTGGTGTCGTCGGCGATCGACACATGCGATGCGCCGATGGTGAAGGTGACCGGCGCGTCCTGCCCGACGGTGACGACGGTGCCCGGGGCGTAATACTGCGGCGGACGCCAATGGGCCGTCTGATCGTTGACCCAGTGCCACGCACCGGCCACCGGTGGTTCGGTGGTGACGGACAGCTGTTGTTCGGCCGCGCCGCGGTCGGCCACCGGCGCCGCGAAATGCGCCACCACGACCATCCCGATGCCATAGGTGCCGCCGTTCTGTACCGGCGCACCCGAGGTGGAGGTCAGCGAAACCGGAGGCACCAGCGGGTCATCGGCATGCGAGAACCCCGCCGGGGCGCCGACCACACCGGTCAGCACCGTGGCCGTCAGCGCGAGCAGCATCGCGCCCCGCCGCACAATCGTCATTGGGCCCACTCCGTTTCACCGCGCCGAGGTTGTCGACCCCGGATCCTAGCCACGGTTGCTGTGACCGCCCGGATGACGGTGCTGCCAGGATGTGATGTGCTCAACCGGTGGCGGGGGATATCTGGGCGGTCGTACACCATGAGCGGGCGGTGCTGGCGGCCGACCTGGCCACGCTGCAGCAGGTGCAGTGGGAGGCCGACTCGCTGTGTGACGGGTGGGCGGTACGCGATGTGGTGGCCCATCTGGCGGCCACCGCGATGCTGTCCAAGCGCCGCTTCGTCGGCGAAATTGTTCGCGCCGGGTTCAGCCCGGACCGGATCGTGCGCCGCCAGATCGCCGTCGGGCGCACACATGAGCACCACCAGCTGCTCGCACAGTTTGCCGCGGCGGTGAAATCCACTGCGTCGCCGCCACTTCCGACGATCTCGCGGATCGTCGAAACCGTGGTGCACGCCGAGGACATCCGGCGACCGCTGGGATTGGTGCACACCTACCGGCGTGACCACATCGGGGCCGCCGTCGCCTACCTGGCCGCGGATCGGTTCTCCGGTGGCAGGCGCCGGCTCGCGGGGCTGAGATTGGTCGGCACCGATGCGGACTTCACCGTCGGTGCCGGGCTGCCCATCGAGGGGCCCGCCGTGTCGTTGCTGCTGGCCGCCAGCGGCCGCACAGTCGCACTGGCCGAGTTGAGTGGTCCCGGCGTGGCCGAATTGGCCGTCCGATGACGCGTCGTCAACCGGTGCGCTGGGCGGTGCCGCTGCGTTGCAGATCGTGTGGCGCCAGCACGAGGTCGGTGGCGGCCGAACGGAGCTTGGTTTGCAGCAGATGCGCGATCCCGAGCCGTTGCAGCCACGGCACCAGAGTCAGCTTGATGTTGCGCCGCAGCAGCGCCGCGCCGGTGCGTGAGATGACAGTGGAATCCGTGCGCAGTGCCAGACTCTGATTTCGCTCCACGTACCCGCGCAAGCGGTGTTCGTAGGCGGTGAACGCGTCCTGGGGGCTGGCCTGGCGCACCAGTTCGCCGGCCAGGATGTAGGCACCGGCGATCGCGATGCTGGTGCCTTGGCCGGACAGCAGGGCCGGGGCGTAGGCGGCATCCCCGACCAGGGCGACCCGTCCCGAACTCCAGCACGGCATCCGCACCTGGCTGACGGTGTCGAAATAGAGGTCTTCGGATTCCGGGAGGGTGGCGATGATCTCCTCGGTGCGCCAGTGGTCGTCGCGGAACGCATCGCGGAGGGTGGCGATGACCGCCCGCTCGTCGTGGCGGTCCACCGAGCCGGGAGTTGGATGGACGAAGACCAGGAATGCGCGGGCGGGGCCGTCCTGGTGACGCTCGACGATGACCGTCCTGCCGGGGTGGGAGTACATGAAACCGCTTCCGGGAGGGAACAACTCCGGCGGCATGTCCCAGACGGCCGCGTAGGGGCCGAGGTGGCGGACGAACTGCGATTCGTCGCCGAAGGTGAGGCCGCGGACGTTGGAGTGGATGCCGTCGGCGCCGATCACCACGTCGAACGTCTGTGCTTCTCGATGGGCGAAGGTGACATCGACGCCGGTGTCGGTTTGGGTCAGTGCGGTGATCGTGTCGCCGAAGACGTAGTCGACGCGTGCGGCGCCGGCCCGGTACAGGATTTCGCTGAGCGCGCCGCGGGTGAGTTCGATATCGCCGCTGCCCGGATCGGCGAGCAGTTCGCCGTAGTCGAGGGTGCCCAACCGCCGGCCCCCCGGCGAGAGCAGGCTTACCGGTGCGTGCCGGTAGCGTCGTGCCCAGATCTGGTCATGAAGCCCCATCCGGCGCACGATTTCCGTTGCGGTACCCCGGATGTCGATCGGGTATCCGCTGGTGCGCAACCGGTCGGCGCGTTCGACCACGGTGACGTCCCAGCCGGCCTCGGACAGCCAGAAGGCAAGGGCCGGTCCGGCAATGCTGGCACCGGAGATCAGGGCACTGGAACGGGACATGGCGATCCTCCAATAGGGCTGGGCGCGAAGTGCGTTCGAGCGTTTAGCTACACATATGTATCTTATCTGGCCCGACTGTAGCGTCGTGCGATAAGATACGCAAGTGTCCTCTAAAGAGCTTGCCGTTCAGCGGCGTCGCGGCGCCGCACTGGAGTCCGCCATCCTCGACGCGGGTTGGGAGCAGCTCATCGAGGCCGGCTATGACAGATTCACCATCGAATCGGTGGCCGAGCGGGCATCCACCGCGCGGTCCGTGCTGTACCGGCGTTGGCCATCGCGACGGGACCTGCTGCAGGCGGTGATCCGGCGCAGGGGAGAGGTCGACGGGATCTCGACCCCGGACACCGGGAGTCTGCGGGCCGACATGCTGGCGCTGCTCACCGAGTTGAGTGAGCGCCGGTCACGCATCATGGGACTGATCGCCGCCCGGCTCGGCGCCTATTACGACGACGCCGACGGGTCGCCCAGGGAACTGCGCGCGTGGTTTGTGCCCGAGGGACCGTCCATCATGGACACCGTCATCGAACGAGCCGTGGCGCGCGGCGAACTCGCCGCGGTGCCGCCGGCCCGAATCATGACGCTGCCGGTCGACCTCGTGCGACACGAAATGTTCATGACCATGGCGGCGGTGCCCGAGCAGACCATCACCGAGATCGTCGACGACGTATTCCTGCCGCTGGCAACGAACTTCGGTCGCGACCAGCGATAGGGTGGCCTCATGCGGTTTCGGGCCTACCTCTTCGATGTCCAGGGCACATTGCTGGATTTCTTCCGTCCGGTGACCGATGCCGTCACCGATTTCCTTGACAGTCAGCAGATTACGACCGTCGACCCCGCCGACCTCACCCGGGCATGGCGCGAGGACTATTTCAGGCGGGTCCGGAGCATCCCGCAGAGCGTCGAAAATTGGCGCCGGGTGCAAGACCTGTACGCGGCCGGTTTCGCCGAAGTGTGCGTCGGCCACGGCCTGGATCGGCCGAGTGCCGGCGACACCGAGCTGGCCGCGGCCGGTTGGCAGCGACTGGAACCCTGGCCCGACGTGCGAGCCGGAATGGCGCGACTGCGCGGACGGGCGATCACCGCAACCCTGTCGAACACCGATATGAGCACCATGATCTCGCTGTTCAAGCGCCTCGCGATCGATATGGACGCCATTTTCACCGCGGAGATGATCGGCGCCTTCAAGCCCGCGCCGACAACCTATCTGCGCGCACTGCAGTACCTGGGTGTCGCGCCCCGCGAGGCGGCAATGGTGGCCGCTCACCCGTATGACCTCGAAGCGGCGAAGGCCCTGGGGATGGGCACGGTTTTCCTGCACCGCCCGTTCGAGTACGGCGACCCCCGGCTCGCCCACGACATCGCGCCCGAGCAGGTCGATCAGTACGTCGATTCGGTCGCCGATATCGAGTGACCCGACGCGTTTGCCTCCCGGGGGGACCCGGGTACCCGATTGGTCGGGACACGGCAGGCTGATTTGCCCGGCCGTCCCGTGTGATCGCCGAGCATGAGCGGTCCAAACCAGACGTCATCGATCAGCATCGAGGAGATTTCATGATGCGCAAGACTGCGTCCACGACCCTGCTGGTAGCGGCATGTGCCGCGGGGGCGGGCATCGCGCTAGCCCCCGCCGCGTCGGCAGAACCCGATCCCTGTCAGAACGCCGGCACCGCCACCTTGTGCGAGGCACCCGGCAGCGCCAGTGAATCGGCCACTCCGCCCGTGCCCGGAGACGGCGTTCAGAACGGCCCGTACGGGCCGAACGGCGGCACACCCCCTGTGGGCAACGGATAAACGACAGGGATGACAACACGACGTGGCCCCGGACGGAAACACCCGTCCGGGGCCACACCGTGTGCAGCGCGGTGAACTACAACCTGCTCGCGGCGAACTCCGCGGCCTGGTTCACCAGGCCGTCGGCGACGTACGCGTTGTGTGCCCCGGTTGGGGGCCCGGGCGGCGCACCATTGCAGATGGTGTCACCGGGAGCGCACAGGTCGATCGTCTTGGGCACATACAGCGGGCCGATGGTGATGAGCGGTGCGCCGGCGTCACTCAAGAACTGGTTCGACGGCTTGCCGAACAGCACCACCGCGGCGACGTGGTCCGAGATTTCCGGGGGCATCGGTGCCGGCACGAAGGCCGCCGGCACGCCAGCGGGAATCTCGGCCGAGGTGCTGAACGCGGCTACCGCCGCCCCCTGGGAGAAGCCACCGAGCACCATCTTGGTGGCCGGGCAGTCGGCCGCCACCGCCTGGATGTGGTTGGTGGCGTCCCTGATCCCGTCGACGACAGTCAGGGCGAACTGGAAGCCGTCGTTGAAATCGGCGCTGGCCTGATAGTTGACCGCATAGTCGGCGACCGATTTCCCGCTCGCCTTGGCGCGCAGTGCGTCGACGAAGGCCTGCCCGATGCCGCCGGGGCCGGGTGGTTCACCGGTGCCGCGGGCGAACACCACCTCGGCGTCCGGGCAGGGGGCGGCGACGGCGGCCGGTGCCGCCAGCGTGGCACCGGCCAGCACCGCCGCCGTCGCAGCCAGGACGCTGCCCACCCGGCGCGTGACCCGTCCGACGTGAGACCCGGAAGCTTCCGCCCCGAATTCTTCGCGCATCGAAAACCTCCGTTAGATCTCGGTACTCGATCAAGGCCTGGCGGACCTGGTACGGATTATCCACCTGTTCCCACGCACACCGGGCCCGCGCACGCACCGGCACCGCCGGGGCCGGCGCCGGCGCTCGCACCCGGGACGCCCGCCGTGGCGCCACCCGGACCCGCACCTGCGCCCGCACCCGGGACGCCCGCCGTGGCCCCACCCGGACCCGCACCCGCGCCGGCGCCGGGCACGCCTGCGGTGGCGCCACCGGGTCCGGCCCCGGCGCCCGGGGCCCCGGTTTCGGCCGGGGCGGGTGCCATGGTGGTCATCTCGACGGTCGTCGACGTGGTCGTCGGCGTCGACTCCGTCGTGGAGGTGGATGTGGACGTGGAGGTGGAATCGCTGCCACCACTGTCGGAACCGCATGCGGTCAGTCCACCGACCAGAACGGCACCCGCGACAGCGGCGGTGACGGGTACTCCACGGATGATCCGAACAATCGACATGTGAGGCTCGTTTCTCTTCATACGGCTGCGTCCAGCTGAGCCGCTGTTTTCACAGAACGGACCTCGCGGTGTTACCCGGTTTTGAGCGCCGCTAAGCATTCCGGTTTGCTGAGCACGGTCAGTAGTCCCACGGAGCGGGTACACAGCGGAATGCGTCACCCGCGGTGGCCACGTGGCAGACCGACGGAAAGGGCAGGTGGGTGGCCACCAGTGCCTCACCGGTCGACGCCAGCTCCCGCAGCAACGCGACCCGGACGCGGGCCGCTTCCTCGGGATCGTGCTCGAAGCCGTTGTGCCACTCCGGGTTCTCGAACCCGGGTGCGAACACCGCGTCCCCGGCGAACGTCAACCGGTCACCGCCGGATGCCAGCCGGACGATGCTGTGGCCTGGAGTGTGTCCGCCGGTCCGCGAGAGCAGCACACCGGGGGCGACCTCGTACTCGGTCTCGAACGTGCGCAGGTAACCGTGATACTCGTCCAGGAATCGCGTGGCGATGGACCGCAGTGCAGCGGGTACCGGTGCGGGCATGGTGGTGTGCGAGAAATCGGGTGCACCCCAGAACTCGGCTTCCCGCGTCGCGACGTGGATCCGCAGGTCGGGCCGGAGCCGGTCTTTCAGCCCCTCGGTCAGCAGACCGCCGACATGGTCCATGTGCAGGTGGGTGAGCACCACATCGGTCACCGATCCGGGATCGATGCCGGCAGCCTCCAGGCGCTGGACCGTCTGGCCGGCGCGCGGAAAGTCGGGGAACTCCACACCCAGACCGGCGTCGACCAGGATGGTCCTGCCGCCGGTGCGCACGACCACCACGTTCAGCGGCCAGTCGATGATCTCGGGCGGCAGGAAATTGTCGTCCAGCCAACTCGCCAGCGCGGCAGGTTCGGCGTTGGTCGCCAGCGTCGAGGCGGTGATCGGTAGGACGCCGTCGCTGATCACCGTGACATCGATGTCGCCCACCTTGACGGCGTACCGGGATGGCACCAGCTCGTCGACCCCGTTGTGCTCGGTGATGTTGTCCAGGCTCATGTTTCTTCTCCTGCGTGCGTTCTACGGAAGACCCCGTCGAAATGACGGGTCTTCGCCTAGATCGCCCACCGGTGGCGCGATTCATCCCCGATGGTCGAGCCGCCGCGCAGGCGCCGCGACGGCGGAGTCCGGGCACGCTAGGACCGGCGGTGCGCGAGGATGTGAACGCCGGGAAAGCGGTGAACGCCGTCGGGACGGTTGATCAGTCGCCAGTCTTCGTCGAAGCCTGCCGAGGAAAGCACTCGGCTCAGCTCATCGGCCGGCCAGCGCCAGGCCGGTGCCACCGCGTGGTCGAAAGGTGTTGCCGGGCCCGGTGTATCGGATGACTGCACCGCGATCAGTACCGGGGTGTCGGGCCGCAGCCGGGACGCCCACGATCGCAAGACCGCATCGACGCGGTCGGGCGGAAGGTGAATCAGGCTGAACCGGGCGAGAATTGCCGCGATGGGATCGTCGACGTGGGTGAGGGTGGCGTCGTCGTCGATGAACCGCAGCTGTGGGTAAGCGTTGCGCGCCAGGGCCAGCATGGCGGCACTGGGGTCGCATCCGATGGCGTCGAGTCCCCGGCTGGCGAGGTCGTGGGTGACGTGGCCTGGACCGCAACCCACGTCCACCACGGAGCCCGGCATCCGAATGACCTCTGTGAAGGCTTCGACCGCGTGTCGTTCGAACGGGGTCTGGTAGGGCTCGGGGAACATGGCGGCGTACTGGTCGGCAAGCGCGTCGTATCCCGGTTGTGTCACGTGGTCACTATGGCACTGTCCGTCGCGTCGTCGACGTGGCCGCGCGGTCCGTGCCACCGGCGGGAGAAAACCGCTCGACGTGAGCTGTGGGGCGTTGCTAGCGTGCGTACGACCGTGCCGGAACACGAGGAGGTGAGACCCATGAACGCAGTAATCATGTGGGCGCTTCCACTTGTGTTCACGGTCAGGCGATAGACAGCGGTGTCGCCGGGAGCGTCGGACTCGACCATCCCGAAAGGCACCATCATGTACTTCACCTCGACGACATCATCGAACGGCGTCACCGAACGCACCTTCACCCTGGGTGACATCACCGGCGTGCTGTGGACGCCGGTGTGCGCCACCCCCGGGGCGCCGCTGCTGTTGGCCGCACACGGCGGCGGCATGCACAAGAAAGCTCCGGGCCTGGTGGCCACCGCGCTGCACTGCGTCGGTACGTATGGATTCTCCGTCGCAGCCATCGACGCACCCGGACACGGAGACAGGCCGCCCAACGACCGGGATCAGCGATGGGCCGACGCGATCCGACGGGGCAGGGATGCGGGCCACCCGATCGCCCCGATCGTCGCCGATTACGGCATGTCCCTCGCCGAGCGGGCGGTACCGGAATGGCAGGCCACCATCGACGCGCTGCAAGCGCTGCCCGAGATCGGAGTCGATGCACCAACCGGTTTCGGCGGTGTCTCGCTGGGCGTGGTGACCGGCGTGATGCTGACGGCGAGCGAATCACGGATCGTCGCGGCGAGTTTCGGGGCGGTGCTCGTGCACGACGCCCTCATCGAGACGGCCCGGCAGATCAGCGTGCCTGTCGAGTGCCGCATTCCTTGGGACGACCCGGTATTCGACCGCGGCGCCGGCATCGCGTTGTTCGACGCCTTCGGCTCGGCGGAAAAGACCCTGTCGGCCTGTTCCGGCAAGTACCCCGCACTGCCCGAGCATGTCCGGGACGACTCGGCTCGGTTCTTCGGCCGCACCCTGCGTCGACGCCCCGGCGGCACCGGGGCAGCCTGACGGCGCCCAGATGCCCGGGCGGGCTGTGGCAGGGTGGAGAGATGGACAACGAGGTTCAGTCGACAGCGAACACCGCAGTTCGCCACCGCCACGTGAGCGTGGCCGGTCTGGACGTCTTCTACCGCGAGGCCGGTCCGAGGGATGCCCCGGTTCTACTGCTGCCCCATGGCTATCCGGGTTCGTCCTTCGTCTACCGGAACCTGATGCCCGCGTTGGGTGATCGATGGCGCACGGTCGCGCCCGACTTGCCCGGGTTCGGGTACAGCGCGACACCGCCGCCGGCGGATTTCGGCTACACGTTCGACGCCTACTCGGCCTTCCTGGCCGAGTTTGTCGACGCCCTGGGTCTGCAGCGATATGCGATCTGGCTGCACGACTATGGTTCGCAGTTCGGCTTCCGGTTGGCGATGTCGGCGCCCGAGCGGGTGACGGGCCTGATCATCCAGAACGGAGACATCTACGACGACGAGTTCGGCCCGAAATATGGTGCGCTACGCGAACTCTGGAGCAACCCCGGTCCCGCCGCCCGCCGCGCCTATGCCGAGCATGTCAGCCTCGACGGGTTCCGTGACGAGTTCGCCGGTGAGTTGCCCGCCGATGTCGCCGAC
The DNA here is from genome assembly GCF_000613185.1 of Mycolicibacterium cosmeticum. Lineage (NCBI taxonomy): Bacteria > Bacillati > Actinomycetota > Actinomycetes > Mycobacteriales > Mycobacteriaceae > Mycobacterium > Mycolicibacterium cosmeticum. The sequence continues at coordinate 703,461 of NZ_CCBB010000002.1, read as the reverse complement.
CGCGTCAGCCCCGATCTGTGGACCCTGCACTGGGCCTTGATGTCCACGCCCGAGCGCCGGGCCAACCTGGTCGAGTTGCTGCAGGACCAGCCCTCCACGCTGGAATGGCTTCCGCGTGAGCGGGCCTATCTGCGTGAGTACCGGCCGCCCACGCTGATCGTGTGGGGACCGCATGACGGCTACATGCCGGAGGCGGCGGCCACCGCGTACCACCGCGACCATCCCGATGCCGAGATCCACCTGCTCGGCGGTGGGCATTGGCTGCTCGAGACCCACCTGCACGACGTCGTCCCGTTGGTCCGGGACTTCCTGACCAGGCTCGATTCGGTGAGCTGAGGCGATCACGGTTCACCGATATCGCCGAGGTGCGCCCGCAACACCAGTCGGCCGTCGGCCAAGTGGTACGTCGCGGCGGCCACGGCGACCGTCCCTGCCAGGATTCGCTGGGCGACCACGACGGAGCGGATGCGTAGCTGTGTCGCGGTTTCCACGACATGACGGGCACCGAGCGCGTCGGCCTGTGTCAGCCCGGAGTGATACGCGGGCAGGATGGAGGGCGTCACCCGGTCGATGATCTCGCGGACGTAGCCGCCCGGCATCACGCCGTCCTCGATCGCCGACAGCGCCGCCCTGACGGCACCGCAATTGTCGTGCCCGAGAACCACGATCAGCGGCACATCCAGGACCGTGAGGGCGTACTCGATGGAGCCCAGCACCGCCGCGTCGATGACGTGGCCGGCGGTGCGCACCACGAACATGTCGCCGAGTCCCTGGTCGAAGATGATCTCGGCGGCCACCCGGCTGTCGGCGCAACCGAACAGCACCACCTGGGGCTTCTGCGTGTGGGTCAGCCGCGCCCGGTCCGCGCTGCTTTGGCCGGGATGTGCCGGCCTGCCCTGCACGAACCGCTCGTTGCCCGCCTTGAGGGCTTTCCACGTGGCTGCAGGGCTGCGCGTCGGCATGGTGGACATTGTGCCCGACGCCCGCAAGCCCACGGGCGCCACGCTCGATGCCGATGGGGCCCAGGCCCGTTCGTCGACTACCGTGTGACACGTGGGGGATGGGGAACGGGACGTCCGGCGCCGCGGCGGTCTGCTCGACGTCGGCGACGGCAATTGTATCTTCTGGGAAGCCGCCGGGTGTCCGGGTGGACGCACCGTGTTGATCGTGCACGGCGGCCCGGGTGGTGGCCGCTCACGTAACGCGCCGAAGGCATTCGACCACAACGTTTTCCAGGTCGTCTCATTCGACCAGCGCGGGTGCGGTGACAGCCTGCCGAGTGCCGCGGATCCGGCCACCGACATGAGCGTCAACACCACCGAGCACCTGCTCGCCGACATGGAGAAGCTACGACAGCACCTCGGGGTGCAGCGGTGGCTGCTCTACGGTGGTTCATGGGCCTGCACGCTGATGCTGGCCTACGCGCAGCGGTATCCGGACCGCGTGGCGGGCATCATCGCCGTAGGGGTCACCTTGACGCGCGCCGATGACATCGACTGGCTGTACCACGGGCTGCGGCGGCTGCTGCCCGAGCAGTGGGAACGATTCCGCGCTGCCGTCCCGGAGCACTTGCGTGACGGCAACCTCGTCGAGGGCTACCGCCAACTGATGGAGCATCCCGACGTGGACGTGCGATTACCTGCGGCCCGCGCGTGGTGCCGTTGGGAGGACGCCGCCATCGCCCATGAGGTGCGGGGTAACCCGGGGCAGTACAGCGCCAAACCGGACGCTGCGAAGCTCGCCTTCGTGCGAATCTGCACGCACTATTTCGCCAACCACGGGTGGCTCGACGACGGGCAGCTGCTCCGGGAGGCGGACAGGCTTGCCGGGATCCCGGGTCTGCTCATCCACGGTCGGCTGGACCTGTCCGCACCACTACTGTCCGCGTGGGAGCTCGCCCGGGCATGGCCGGATGCGGAACTGACGGTGATCGACGACTCGGGCCACACCGGAAGCCCGGCGATGGCAGCCGCTGTCCGGCAGGCCATCTCACGATTCACCGATGGCGACCTGGCACCGGGGTGATCCGGCCCGGCGCGGCACCGTGCGAGGATGACGGATATGAGCGATCGGTTACCGCGGTATCGGGTGCTGACAGGACCGGATGATGCGGCGTTCTGTGTTCGGGTCAGCGAAGCCTTGGATCTGGGGTACGCGCTGCACGGCGGCCCCGCGGTGACGTTCGGCGATGGTCGCGTGCTGGTCGCTCAGGCCGTGGTCTGGCCGGGGCCGGAGGAACCGCCGATGGCACCGGTCGCCTGACGGCGGTGGGTGTCGATGACCCAGATCCTCGTCGCCGCCGGCATCGCCCTGGCCGCCGCTCTGTTGCTGACGCCCGTGCTGATCCGGGTGTTCGCCCGCTTGGGGTTGGGTCAGGAGATCCGCGACGACGCGCCCCAGGCGCACCGCCGCAAGCGCGGCACACCCACGATGGGTGGCCTGGCCATCCTCGCCGCGATCTGGGCGAGCTACCTGAGCACGAACCTGATCGGACTCGGATTCGGAATGGGGGGCCCGTCGGCGTCCGGACTGCTGGTCCTCGGGCTGGCCACCGCGCTGGGCGTGGTCGGATTCACCGACGACTACATCAAATTGCGGCGCGGCCGCAATCTGGGTTTGAACAAGAGGGCCAAATCCGCGGGCCAGGTCGCGGCGGGGGTCCTGTTCGGTGTGCTCGCGCTGCACTTCCACAACCCCGACGGCCTCACCCCGGGTAGCACCCAGCTGTCGCACGTCCGCGAGATAGCCGCGCTGACAATGGTGCCCGCCGCCTTCGTGCTCTTTTGCGTGTTCGTTGTCACGGCGTGGTCGAACGCCGTGAACCTCACCGACGGATTGGACGGTCTGGCCGCCGGCGCGATGGCGATGGTCAGCGCGGCCTACGTGCTGATCACCTTCTGGCAGTTCCGCAATGCGTGTGCGGTCACCGCTGCCGCGGGGTGCTATCACGTCCGCGACCCGCTCGACTTGGCCGTCGTCGCCGCGGCGACCGCCGGCGCCTGCATCGGATTCCTGTGGTGGAACGCCGCACCGGCCAGGATCATCATGGGGGACACCGGTTCGCTCGCGCTGGGCGGGATCATCGCCGGACTGTCGGTGACCAGTCACACCGAGATCCTGGCCATCATCGTGGGCGCCTTGTTCGTGGCGGAGGTGACCTCCGTCGTCATCCAGGTCGCGGCCTTCCGTACCACCGGCCGTCGAGTCTTTCGCTTGACTCCGCTGCACCACCACTTCGAGCTGATGGGCTGGCCGGAGACCACCCTGACCATCCGGCTCTGGCTGGTGACCGCGATCGCCTGCGGCCTCGGTATCGCGCTGTTCTACGGCGAATGGTTGACCGCCGTCGGCGCCTGACCGCGCGGTGTCCTCAACGGTCCCTTTCGCCACCAAGAATCTGCCAAGCCACCCGGCGCACGGTATCGGGGATCGATAAACCAGCGCCGCGGTGCGGCGTCGTCGAAAGGGCGCCCATGAGTAGAGCGTTTGTCGCCGCGGCCGCGGCCGCGACCCTGCTGTCCGGAGGTCTCACCGCCGCGGCTGTCGGGCTGGCCGCGAGTCCGGCCTACGCCATCCCGCAGTGTTCACCGTCGAACGCAAATGTCCCACCGTGTATGCCGCCGGAGGGGCTGCCCGACTGCAACGCCAACGGTGAATGCGGTCAGCTGTGGTGCCCCGGTTCGGGCATGAACGCCATACCCGGCTGGGACATGAATGTGTGCCACACCTTTCATTTCGATCCCGCCGCCCCGCTGACCAAACCGGTCATGCTCAACGGCAACCCGCCGGGGCCGCCGGCGCCCCCGCCGCCGCCGTGCATCCTGTTCATCAACTGCTTGCCCGGGCTCACGCATCCCTGATCAGCGGTCCGCTTCGGCGGTCAGCGCGGCGAGGTAGCCACGCAGCGCGGTCTTGGCCTCACGCAGCAAGGCGGCGTCGCCATCGGGATCGGCCCGAAACGCCTCCTGCAGCAGGGTGTCGGCGATCAGGTGACCGGCGCGGCAGGCGTCGTCGAGCCGGGCATCATCGGCCAGCAGGTGTTGGGCGAGCACCAACTCCCTGAGCATTGCTGCCATCCGCATCTTGTGCTCCCGGTCGGCGGACCGGGTGGCTTCGGTGAGATGCCGGCCGAACCACAACGCCCGGAACCCCGGCTCGGACCGATACACCTGGGCGAACCCGTCCACCAGCGCGCCGACCGGATCCGCCCAGCGCTGCTCGGCGGCGACCCCGAGGAAAGACGCCATGGTCACCTCGATACGCGCGAGGTAGGACGTCGCCAGCGCCTCGATGATCGCGTCCCGGTCGGGCAGATACTGGTAGACCGCGCCCACTGACATCCCGGCCTCGGCGGCCACCCGCGTGGTCGTCAGCGCCCCGGGTCCCTCCGTGGCCAGCAGCCGATCCGCGGTGGCCAATACCTGCGCCAACCGTTCCCGGCTGCGGGCCTGGCGCGGAGTCCGTCGCAGCACCGCCTCGGGAATCTGCAAACCGTCCACAACCGCCCTCGCCGAAATAAATGTGAATTTGTTTCACATTAGTACTACGCTGCGGATGTGACCACCGCGCACCTCGAAGCCGAACGCGCGGACATTGCGGCGGCGTGCCATCAGCTGGCCGCATCCGGTCTGGTGCTCGGCAGCGCCGGCAATGTCAGCGTGCGAACCGGTGACCACATTGCGATCACCGCCTCGGGCGCGCGGCTGGCCGACATCGGCCTCGAGCAGATCGTCGTCGTCGACGTCGACGGCGCTCTGGTCGGCGGAGATTTCGCGCCCACCTCGGAACTCCAACTGCACCTTGACATTTACCGTCACCACCCGCAGACCGGCGCGGTGGTGCACACCCATGCTCCGAAGTGCACCGCGGTGGCCTGCGTGCTCGACGAACTGCCGGTGCTGCACTACCAGCAGCTGACGCTCGGCGGCGCCACCAAGGTCGCGCCGTTCCATCCGTTCGGCACCCGCGAGCTCGCCGATGCTGTCTCGACGGCCCTCGCCGGACGAAGCGCCGCACTGATGGCCAACCACGGTGCGGTCACCCACGGCCCGACCCTCGACCTGGCCGTCGAATACACGTTGCTGCTGGAGTGGGCCTGCGCGGTCTATCTCGACGCGCGTGCGCTCGGCACACCGCGGATCCTGTCCGCCGACCAGCAATCCGCCGTCATCGACACCGCCCTGCGACTGCGTTACGGCCGGCCCCAGTCGCTGTCGAAGGAGCCATGATGAAGGTCATCACGATGGGCGCCCACATCCTCGACGTGCTGGTGCGTCCCGTCGACGCCATCCCCGACGGACAGCAGACCGCACTCGTCGAGGACATCCGCGTCGCGGCGGCCGGCACCGCCGCCGGCACCGCGCTCACCCTGGCCAAGCTGGGCGCCACCGTGCGCACCGCGGGGGCCATCGGTACCGACGCCACCGGCGACCTGCTGCTGACGCTGCTCGGGCGGGCCGGCATCGACACCACCCTCGTCGTCCGCAAGCCCGATCTGCCCACCTCGATGTCGGTGCTGCCGATCCGGCGTAACGGCGAGCGACCGAGCCTGCACCTGCTCGGGGCAAATCCCGGCTACACCCTCGACGATGTCGACTGGGACGCGGTGGCCGGCGCCGACCACCTGCACCTGGGCGGGCCGGAGTTGATCGGCGCCGACACGGCCGCGCGAATCCTGGCGCACGCCAAGGGCAACGGCGCCACCACCTCCATCGACCTGATCGCGCCGGGGGAGTTGGGCAGCCTCGACGCAATCGCCGCGGCCCTGCCGCACTGCGACTACCTGCTGCCCAATGCCGAGCAGGTCATCGGCTTCACCGGCGCCGCCGACCTGGCCGAGGGCTGTCGCATCCTCGTGGACGCCGGTGTCGGCATGATCGCCGCCACCGACGGCGCCGACGGTGCGCTGCTGATCGACGCACACGGCAGCCGGCGCATCCCCGCGCACGACGTGGCCGTCGTCGACACCACCGGCTGTGGGGACGCGTTCTCGGCGGGATTCCTGTACGGCATCGGTGTGGGCCGGCCGCCGCTGGCGGCCGCGCGGCTGGGCAGCGCCGTCGCCGCGCTGGTGGCCCAAGGTCTCGGCAGCGACCACGGTGACTTCACCCTGGACAGTGCCGACGCGTTCGCCGCGCGCACGCCCACCCGACCGGCCGATTAATCACCTTGTACCCCATGGCAATTGTTCAGCCCGGCCAGGTCAACGGATCCAGATGGAGATAGAAGCGCAGCCGTTCGGGGTCCAGGTCGATGCCGTATCCGGCGGCGAACTCCCGGTCCGCTCGGCGGGCGGTGCGCTCATCGGGCCACGTCTCGCGAGCGTTGGTGAGCAGCAGCGCGATATCCGCGTACGGATCCGCGCACCCCAGGCGCCCCAGATCGATCAGACCCGCGACCCGCTCGGTCTCGGGGTCGACGAGGATGTTCGGCAGGCACAGGTCCCCGTGGCAGACGACGCGCTCCCGGCCCTCTTGTCGAACACGTTGGGGCAGATCGTCTTCCAGGCGGGCGAGGATCGTTTCCGGCGGAACGTGCTGGAGATCCTCGGGGAGGAACTCGGTCTGTACCCGGTGCTGCGCCACCGTCGCCCGGGCGAGCGGCATCGTCACGGCCAACCCTCGGTCGAAGGGGCAGCTGGTGGTGCTGTGTCGTGCAGCCGGCGCACCAGATCCGTGATCGCCGGCCAGACCGCACCGAGCGAGCCGGCGTCGAGCTGGTCGGCCGCTACACCCGCCACCGCGCGAGTCACCAGGCAGGCGCCGTCATCGGTGCTGTGCCAATCCAACACGGCGCCAACGGGAATGCCGGCGTCACCGAGCCAGGCGATGCGGTCGCGCTCGTCGGCCAGCTCGGCGGTTTGCTCGAGCGGAACCACCTTCGCGTAGCGCGACCCATCGGGGTCGCGGAACACCGAGGCCCCGGACTCCCCGGTGGTGACCGGCGACCACCGCGCCCCGTCGGCGGGCAACAGTCCGGCTGACATTCCAGGTTTCACCGACACCCGGCCAGTATGCCGGTACGGGCACCGTCGGCCTTGGACGTATTGACTCGAGGTGAGACCTGTGTCACTCTCTCTGTGCTTAATCGATTAAACAGGTGAGGTGCACATGGCGGTCAGGATGCAGGACGTCGCCGCACGGGCCGGCGTCACGGCGGCCACCGTGTCGCTGGCGCTGTCGGGCAGCACCCGTATCTCCGCCGCCACCCGGGAACGAGTCACCCGCATCGCCGAGGAGATGGGCTACCGCCCGCATGTCGGGGCGCAGGCGTTGCGCACCGACTCCACGCGCAGCATCGGGCTGATCGTCAGCGATGTCGCCAATCCGTTCTTCGCCGATCTGGCCGGTGAGATCCAGCGTGCCGCGGCGCGCCACCGGTACTCGCTGGTGCTGTGCAACAGCGACGAGGACCCGGACCGGCAGGACGACTACCTGGCCGCCCTGCTCGCCGGACGGCGGGTCGACGGCGTGATCGTCGTGCCCACCGCCGCCATGACCCCCGGCCTCCGCCAGGCCGGCGCCACGCGCGCCCGGATCGTGCTGCTGGACCGGCCGGTGGCATTGACCTCCCGCGACGCGGCGACCAAACACCTGGCCCAGTCACCGATCGTGCGCAGCGATGCGCGCGAAGCGCTCGACGAGGTCGCCGAACTGCTCACCGGTCTCGGTCATCGGCGGATCGGGATCATCGCCCCTCCGCTGCAAACGCAGGTGGGCCAGGAACGACGTGATCTCCTGGTGGACGCCCTGGTGCGCAGGGGAGTGCCGCGCCGGTCGATCACCGTGGCCGAAGGCGACTTTCGGCAGGACAGCGGTGCGACGGCGACCGCTCAACTGCTGGCCCGGCGGCAGCCGCCGACCGCGATCTTCGCCGCCGACGGGCTGATGGCCGTCGGCGCTCTCAAGGGGTTGCGGTCGGCGGGATTGCAGGTTCCCCGGGACGTGTCACTCGTCGGATTCGACGACGCCCCCTGGTTCGACCTCTTCGATCCTCCGTTGACCGCCATCGCGCAACCCATCGTCGCGCTGGCGTCCGCCGCCGTCGACGCGATGCTGGCGCTGTTGGCGGGGGAGTCGGCGCTCGGCTCGCAGCCGGCGTGCCAGCTGGTGCACCGCGGCTCCTGTGGTCCCGCCGCCACCGGCCGAGCCGCCTGACCCGTCTGCACACAATCCCCACCCGGCAGCGGGTCTCCACCGGGGAGACCCGACGTTGAAAGGAAGCAAGATGATCAATCCCTTCGGTGTGGCGCAGCGTCGCGCCACCCTGGCCGCCGTGCTGTGCGGCGCCCTGGCGATCAGCACTGTCGGTTGCAATCGCACACCGAGCGAAAGCAATTCGAGCAGTGGCGCGCGTATCGCGATCGTCACGCGGGACTTCACCAACCCGTACTGGGCGGCGCTGCGCGACGGTGCCATCGCCGAGGGTAAGAAGCAGGGCGTCGAGGTCACCGTGCAGGCGGGCAGCTCCGAGACGGACTCGGCGGGTGAGAACACCAAGATCTCGACGATGGCCGCCCAGGACTTCAACTGCTTCGGGGTCGTCCCGGTCAACGCCACCAACGTCATCACCCCGCTGGTGCCGGTCGCCAAGAAGGGCATCCCGATCCTCAACCTGGACACCCAGATCGATGCGGAAGCATCCAAGGCGGCCGGGGTGTCGTACGCCTCGTTCATCGGTTCGGACAATCTCTCGGCAGGCAAGCAGGCCGGGGAGGCGTTGATGGCCGATATGGGCGGACACGGTGACGTCGCGGTGCTGCAAGGGATTGCGGGAGAGCAGAACGGCATCAACCGGCTGAAGGGCTTCACCGAGGCCACGCAGGGCAAGTTGCAGATCGTCGCCACCCAACCGGCCGACTACGACCAGAATCTCGCGCTCACCGTCACCCAGGACCTGTTGCGCGCGCACCCGAGCATCACGGGCATCTTCGCCGCGAACGACACGATGGGGTTGGGCGCCGCCCAGGCGGTCAAGAACGCAGGCAAGTCCGGGCAGATCTCCATCATCTCCGTCGACGGCATCACCGCGGCGCTGCAAGCGGTCAAGGACGGCACGCTGTCCGGCACCATCAGCCAATACCCCTACGCGGAAGGGCAATTGGCGGTACAAGCCTGCGTCAACCTGATCGCCAAGAAGCCGGTGCCCGAACGCGTCGTTGCGCCGATCCAACTGATCGACAAGTCCAACGTCGACAAGGCGATGGCCGCTTTCCCGCAGCCGTTCCAGCCCTTCGACAATCCGATCACCGGCGGGAAGTGATGACCGCTGACACCCTGGCGCCGCCGCAGGCGGTGCGGCCGCGCAAACTCACGGTCGGGGGCGCGGCACGCTATGCCGCGCCCATCGGCCTGGCCGTGGTCTTCGTCGTATTCTTCATTGCCACACCGAATTTCTTGACCGTCGCCAATCTCACCGATCTGCTGGTCTCGGCCTCGATCCTGATGGTGCTGGCCATGGGCCAGCAGATGGTCATCGCCGTCGCCGGTATCGATCTGTCGGTGGGCTCGAACCTGCCGTGGACCGCCGCGATCCTCGGGTTCGCCAGCACCCACGGTGTCAACCTCGGGCTGTCGATACTCCTGGCACTCGTCGCCGGAGTGGTGGTGGGCTTCCTCAACGGGGTCCTTGTGGCGCGGCTCAACATGACCGATTTCATCGTCACCCTGGGCACGCTGTCGGTGGTCAGCGGTGCGACGCTGCTGCTGACCGGGGGTAACACCGTGGCCGTGTCGTCACCGGTGCTGCAGGGCCTCGCGCTCGACGGCATCGGCCCGCTGCGGTGGTTCTGGCTGGTGGCCATCATGGTGGCCATCCTCACGGCGTTCCTGTTGTTCCAAACCAAGACCGGCACCCATCTGCTGGCCACGGGTGGCAACCGAGAGGCCGCCCGCGGCACGGGCATTCACGTCACGCGCACCAGGATGTTGGCCTACGTGCTGTCCGGGCTGGCCTGCGGTGTGGCCGGGGTGCTGCTGGTGGCCCGCACCGGCGGGGCGGACCCCAGCCTGCAGACCGATCTGCTGCTGTCGTCCATCGCCGCGGTGGTCCTGGGCGGCTCCAGCCTGTTCGGCGGTCGCGCGTCGGTGCTCGGTTCGGCCGTCGGGGCGATCCTGCTCACGAGCCTCATCAACGGGTTCACGCTCATCGGTATCTCGCAGAACTACCAGCCGGTCGCCGTCGGCGCCGTCGTCCTCGGTGCGGCGTTCATCTCCAGATTCCAGAAATGAGGACCTCCGTCATGAGTGACGTCACCGAACGGCGTGGCGACGGACCGGCGTTGGTCGAGATCCGTGGACTGACAAAATCATTCGATGCGGTCCGGGCCCTGCAGGGCATCGACCTGACCATCACGCAGGGCACCGTCACGGCCCTGCTGGGTGACAACGGCGCCGGCAAGTCGACCCTGGTGCGGTGCCTGACCGGGGTGCACACCCCGGACGAGGGCGAGATCCGCTTCCGTGGCGAGCCCATCACGCTCGGGTCACCCGATGACGCGCGCCATCTGGGCATCGAGACGGTGTTCCAAGATCTGGGGCTGATCGAGGATCTCCAGGTGTGGCAGAACCTGTTCCTGAACCGGGAACTCACCCGCGGCGTCGTGCCGCTGCGAGTACTGGACAAGAAGCAGATGATCGCCAAGAGCGCGACCATCCTGGCCGATCTCGATGTCAACGTTCCCGACGTGCGGGCCACGGTGCGGCACATGTCGGGCGGACAACGGCAGAGCGTGGCCATCGCCCGGGCCGCCAACTGGGGTACCACGCTGGTCATCATGGACGAGCCGACCGCGGCCCTCGGGGTGCGCGAGACCGCGGCGGTCGAGAAGCTGATCGCGCGGCTGCGCTCGAACGGTGTCACCGTGCTGCTGGTCAGTCACGACATGGATCAGGTGATGCGCGTGGCGGATTCGGCGTGGATCCTGCGGCGGGGCCGCACCGCGGCGCACCGCACCATGGCCGAGACCACCGGTGGGGAACTGGTCGGGCTCATCACCGGTGCCATCGCCGGCGATGCCGATGCCTGAGGCGGCGCCGATCGTCGTGGTGGGCTCGGTCAACGTCGACCATGTCGTCACCGCGACCCGCTTCCCCGCACCCGGGGAGACCGTGGCCGGCACCTCGATCTCCTCGGCGGTCGGTGGCAAGGGGGCCAATCAGGCGGTGGCCGCGGCGCTGGCCGGCGCATCGGTGACGATGGTCGCGACCATCGGCGACGACGGTGACGGCGCCGACGCGAAGAAGCGCCTGAGCGAACACGGCGTGGACACCGCGCATGTCGCGGTGTCGCCGTCGACGCCCACCGGCACCGCGTGGATCACCGTCGCCGAGGGGGACAACACGATCATCGTGGTGCCCGGAGCCAACGGCCGCTGGACGGTCGGTGCGCTGCCGGACGTCATCGACACGGCGGCCATCGTGGTGTGCCAGTTGGAGATTCCTCTGGACATCGTGACTGCCGTCGCCGAGCGGACCACCGGCAGGTTCGTCCTCAACGCGGCACCGGCGGCGGCGCTACCGGACCGGCTGCTGGCCCGCTGCGATGTGCTCGTCGTCAACGAGCACGAGCTGGCCGCCGTCGCGGGCACCGCGGTCACCGTCGACGACGACGGAATCGCCGCGGCCCATGCGCGGCTTCGCCGGCGGGGCGTCGCGGCGGTCGTGACGACGCGCGGGGCGGCGGGAGCGATCGTCACCGACGACGACGGCCGCACGACGATCCTGCCGGCATTGCCGTCGACCGTCGTCGACACCACCGGTGCCGGCGACGCGTTCGTGGGCGTCACCGTCGCGCGGCTGAGCCTCGGTGAGCCGCTGGCCGAAGCCTGCCGGTGGGGCATCGTCGCCGGTGCGCTGGCCGTCCGGGAACTCGGCGCCCAAGAATCCTATGCAGACCTATCGACACTGAGCCGTGTCAGCCAGGAGTACCGATCATGAAGCGCACCGGCATCATTCACGCCGAGCTCGCCCGGCGCCTCGCCGGCCTCCGCCACACCGACACCTTCGTCGTCTGCGATGCGGGGTTGCCGCTGCCGCCGACCACCCCGTGTATCGATCTGGGTTACCGGTACGGGCAGGCGTCGTTCACCGACGTGACGACGGTCGTGCTGGCCGACGTGGTGGTCGAACACAGCTGGGTGTCGAGGGACGTGCTCACCGTCAGTCCGCAGGTGCACCGGCACCTGCAGGGCCTGGGTCTGGCACCCGAACCGATCGAGCACGAGCTGTTCAAGGCACAGGTGCGCGAGGTGGCGTTCGCGGTGCGCACCGGCGAGGACACCTTCTACGCCAACGTGTTGTGCCGGGCGGGTGTGGCCTTCGGGTGACCGTCATCCCGGTGCCGGCCCGGGTTTCGTCACGCCGAGCCGTACCGCCGGTATCTGGCCGCCACCGTTGCCATCCCGTCGTCGTCCACCGCCAGCGCTTTCACCGCGGGATCGATGGTGTGCATCAACCGGGTCAGGGTGTGGCCGGGGGATGTTTCGATCGTGCACGACACCCCGAGCTCGACAAGCAACCGGGCACCGTCATACCAGCGGACGGGATGTGCGACCGAGGACGCCAGGTCGTCGAGGACGGCGTCGGCGGTGTCGACGCTGCGTCCACCCGTGTTGGTGATATACCGTGCCGACGGCGGGCGCCGCGGTAGCCCCGCCAAGTGGGCGCGCAACAGCACGGCGGTCGAGTTCTGCACGGGCCCATGGGAGGCGACGGCGACCTCGAGCGGGTCGAATGCACGCGCGCCGTGAGCTTCGGCAGCAGCCCGCGCCGCGGCGAGGGCGCCGGCGGTCCCGGCCAGCACAGTCTGGGTTGCCGAGTTGATGTTGGCGACCCACACCGGGTCGTCGGTCGTGGTCAGCTCTGCGCAGAGCTGTCGGGCTGACCGGGCCGACAGTCCGGTGACGGCCGCCATACCCCACCGGGCGCCGCGACATGCCTGTTGCATCGCTTCTCCGCGCAGCCGCACCGCGGTCATCGCTTCCCGCAGTGTCAGCACGCCGGCGGTGACAGCCGCCGCAAACGCCCCCGCCGAATGCCCGGCCACGAATTGCGCTGCGACTCCGTGATCGTCGTGCAAGGCCCGCGCACAGGCGACGCCGGCGACCAGCAGGCCGAGTTGGGTGGCGGTGGTGTCCCGTAGGGCAACCGCGGTGTCGAGAGCGGCCGGCCCGCCGATCTCGGTGCAGATGGTCCGCGCTTCGGTGAGCACCGCGGTAACCGGCGCGGTGTCGGGCAAGGTGTGCAACATGCCGGGGCGTTGTGCGCCCTGGCCGGGGAACAACAGCGCGATCGTCATCCGAGGATTTCGGCCACGGTCGCCAGCCGGGGACCCTGCGGCGTCCGCACCAGGACTTCGCCTCGTGCGGTCATCAGTTCGGCCAGCGTGACGGCGCCGGCGGCGGTATCGAGCTGGCAGTCCACCCGTGCGGGTGCCGCGCCGAGTTCGGTGTGCAGGTTCCGGAGCCGGTGCAGCAGGTCCGCATGCCTGAGATCGGCCCGGATGACGATGTCGAGGTCACTGGTGGGGCGCGCGGTGCGTGCACCGGTGGCCAATTCGAAGCCGACACTGCCGGTGGGTCCCCACTGCAGCCGCAACGCTGCCATCCGCTGTGCAAGCCACGTGAATGCCTGCAGCGCAGGCACCGCGCGTTCCGGTGCGGTCAGTGATGCGAGCTCTTCGGGCGGCGTGGTCCGCTGCACGGCGGCCGCCGGAATCCAGCCGGCGTGCCGTCGGGAGCGGTCCGCACCGCGAATCCCGATGGGCAACAAGGAGTCTCCGTGCACCGCGCGTCGCACCACCACCCACGGTGTGCGCAGGACGGCGTCGAGCGCCCACGGTGGCGTGTCGGGAGGTAGCGCGGTGCCGGGATCGGTCAGACGCAACAGATCGTGGGGCCGGGGCGCGCTCATGCCGGCTCGCTGTTCCACTGACGGCGCAGTGTGTCGCGTACGGCGAGCGAGGCGCGGCGGGTGTTGGCAGCGCCGGAGGAGGTCAACCGGTTGGACAGGTCACGCGGGCCGGTGCGGGCCCTGGCTATCGCGGTCTCGATCGCCGTGCCGACGACGGTGATGTCATCGTGGCTGGGGTGATCGGCGGAGCCAACGGTGAGCAGTCCGTCGCAATACCCCAGTGTCGCCCAGTCCGCGACGCGGTAACTGAGCGGAACGACGGTCTTGGCAAGCTCATCGAGTTCATCGACCGTGCGCAGGGTGATCCTGGCCGCGGCCGGTCGGTGCATGGCGTGAATCTCGACGGCCGGATCATCCAGCGCCAGAATGTGCCCGGCTTGCAAACCGTGGGTGAGGAAACCGCCGGACAACGCCGAACCGACCACGAGGGCGATGACGGGATGCCCGGCGACGCGGGCGCGGTGATAGGCGTCCACGGCGGCAGCCATCACCTGATGCAGTCCACAGATCTCCTCCAGTCGGCCATAGGCCTGACTCGGCAGGTCCACCACCGCGACGATCGGGCGTTTGTCCTCGGCATCACGGTCGGCCTCGATGCAGGCCCGGACGGACGAGGCCAGGGCGAGTGATTCGGAGAGCCCCACCTCTCCCCGCCGGGCGCGGTGAAACGGATTCGCCGGATCCGGCACCACTGCCAGATACCACCCGGTCGGAGTGATCGCCCGCAGCACCGACGGGATGACCGCCTCGACGGGGTGACCGTCGGCCAGCGCGCGCAACCAGGTCACCCCGCGTGACGGTGGGCCGGGGTGCGCCGCCGGCGGGGGAGCGGTCGGCCGTATCGCAGCGATGCGGCCGGCGAGGTCATCGAGGCGTTCGCTGCGGTGTCGGCCGGCCACCGGGACCCCGCGGTCCAGCGCCGCGGCGACGGCGGCTCGGATCCGTTCGGCGTCGTCGGGGACCAAGTCGTCGGCCAACCCTTCGGCGCGCCGGTGCCGGCCACCGGTGACGGCCCAGATCAGGGCGTGATCGCCGGAATCGAATTCGTCGACACCGGCTTCCTGCTCGATGACGGCGGGGCCGTTGAGACCGATGCGGGCCTGCGGGGTGACGATGAGCCGGGTGCACAGACCCGCGGCGATGCTCATCCCGCCGAAGGATCCGACAGTTCCCGCGACCACGCCGACGATGGGGGAAAGCTCGCGCAGATCCAGTAGTGCCGAACAGATCTCGGCGACGGCGTTGAGGCCGAGGTTGGCCTCCTGGAGCCGCACCCCGCCGGTTTCGAACAGGATCACCGCCGCGGTCGGGCGGCCCGCCCGGCAGTCGGCCGCGGCGTGCAGCAGCGCCTGGGCGATCTTGGCGCCGGACACCTCACCGGTGGTGCCGCCCTGGAAACCCTGTTCGATGGCCGCGATGACGACGCGATGTCCGCCGATCGTGGCACGGGCGATGACGACTCCGTCGTCGGACTGCGGGGTGATGCCCTGTGCTGGGAGCCAGGGGGATTCGATGCGGTCGAACGGTCCGCAGAGTACGTCGAGTTCCCCGCGATCGGCCAGTGCCACAGCCCGGGCGTGCGCGTCGAGTTCGATGAAACTGTGTCTGCCGAGCAGTTGCTGCCAGGTCAGACCGGCGCTGAGGTCGTCGGCGGTGTCGGTCATGTGCGGTCTCCTTCGGCGGCCTCGGCTGCCTGACGCAGGCGCAGGGTGACCACGGCGGGAGTCGCGCCGAAGTCGTTGAGCTCCCAGCGGCCCGCCAGCGGGGTGTGACCGAAGAAGCGGTCGAGCACCTCGGTCCATACCGTGTCGAAGCCGTCGACGCTGGTACGTACCCGCACGGCTGCCTCGTGCGGGCCGCCGTCGGCCGGCAGTTCGAGCAGGATTTCGAGGTCCCCGGATGCCACGACACCGATGTGTACGGCCCGGCGGGCGACGCGATCGGCGGGAAAGTGATAAGTCAGGGTCTGCATTTCGCACTCCTCCTGCGTTCGAGCCCGTCGAGGAACATCGCGGCGGCCAGGAGGTCACCGGCCCCGCCGGGCGACAGCCGTCGGTCGGCGCACAACGCGTCGAGTTCGTCGAAGCGTTGGCGTCCTTGGTGGGTGCGCATCCCGCCCGCCCGAAGCGTGCGGCGCGCACCGTGCTGGACGGCGGCCAGCCCGGCCGGGCCGCCCCGGTGCAGCAGGCAGGTGTCATCGAGGTGGGCGATGACGGCCAGCAATCCGTCCAGCGGGCGGCCGTCACGTACCGCGGGCAGTGCGTATCGGGTCACGTGCGGGAACCCGCGCCGTGCCTCACCCGCGGCGCCGGCCGCACCGTACCGGAAACGCACCCGCGCGCCGTGCGACAGCGAAGTCCCATCGGCGGCCGGGTCGGGAATCCGGGCCAACCGTGCGGCGACGTCGACGACAGCGCCGGTGGCCGGGTCGGTGGCGGCGGCGGCCGCACTGAGCAGGCCGAGCGCCCACAGCGCACCCCGGTGGGTATTCACCCCTCCGGTGGCCACCAGCATGGCCCGTTCGCCGGCCCGTCCGATCACCCCGAGGCGGGCCCGCAGCTCCGGTCCTACCGGTGATTCGGTAGCAGCGCAGGCACATTCAGCCAGTGCATCGCGCAGCGCGTCGGCGGATGCATGCAGCATGTCGCGGCTCATGTCCGCGTGCGCTCCCGGGCCGCGGCCGTCGACCAAGCCGGGTTTCGGCGTCAGGTCGGCTTCGTCGTGCAGGGCCCTGACCGCGAGGTCGGCGATCATCTGCGGGGCGCCGGTCAGCGTGGATGCGCGCATATGTCACCAGTCCCTGAACTTCGCCGGTGGATCGTAGAGACCGCCCGACCACGCGACGAGGTCGTCGATGCTGCGGGCGGCGAGCAACGAGCGGGTTGCGAGCCGAGTTTCGACACCGAGGTCTTCGGGGAAGGCCACCAGGCCGTCGCGGCGCAGCGACTCGGTCCGGGCGGTGTCGGCCTTCCGGCCGACCGGCGTGACCCCGGCGATGGCAGCCAGCGCTGCCCGCCGGTCGGCCAGCGAATGCGCCTTGTAGAGATAGGCCACGCCCTCCTCGGTCACCACGTGCGACACGTCGTCGCCGTAGATCATCACCGGCGGCAACGGCATACCGGCCTGCTGGCCGACCTCGACGGCGTCGAGGGTCTCGACGAAGGTGGGCACACCGGCACTGCGGAAGGTTTGGGCCATCTGCACCACCAGTTTGCGGCCCCGCCGGTCGGCGCCCGTGCCGTGCGCCAGCTGCAGCCAAGCCGCCGAGGCGTGCCGGCGGCCGCGCGGATCGTGGCCCATGTTGGGAGCGCCGCCGAAACCGGACAGCCGGCCGTCGGTGACGGTGGAGGAGTTGGCGTCCCTGTCGATCTGCAACGACGACCCGATGAACATGTCGATCGCGTACTGACCGGCCAGCTGTGCCAGCACCCGGTTGGAGCGAAGGGAGCCGTCGCGCCCGGTGAAGAACACGTCGGGTCGCGCCGCGGTGTAACGCTCCATGCCCGCTTCGCCGCCGAAACTGTGAATCGATGCCACCCAACCGGATTCGATCGCCGGGATCAGCGTCGGATGCGGGTTGAGGATCCAGTGCCGGGCGATCACCCCTTTGAGACCGAGGCTTTCGGCATAGGTGGGTAGCAGCAGTTCGATCGCGGCGGTGTCGAAACCCACGCCGTGGTTCAGGGAGACGACGCGGTGGCGTTCGTAGACGCCGCGGATGGCGATCATCGCCTTGAGGATCTCAACCTCGCCGATCTGGCGGGGGTCACGGGTGAACAGCGGTTCGAGGGCGAACGGCCGGTCGGCGGCGACGACGAAATCGACCCAGTCGCCGGGGATGTCGACGCGGGGCAGGTCTTCCACGCGGTCGACGACCTCGTCGGCCTGCACGATCACGATGCCGTCGTGGAACGCAGCGGCCTCGGCGATGGTCGGCGTGTCCTCGGTGTTGGGACCGGTGTACAGGTTCCCGTCGCGGTCCGCGCGGGTCGCACACAGCAGGACGACGTCGGGGGCCAGGTCGGTGAACATCCGGGCGTACAACTCGACATAGGTGTGGATGGCGCCGATGCGCACCGATCCGTCCTCGACCATCTGCGCGATGCGCACGCTCTGCGGGCCGGCGTAGGCGAGGTCGAGCGTGGTGGCGATACCGCGCTCGAACAGGTCCAGGTGTTCGGGCCGCGACACCGATGAGATGAGCATGTGCAGATCGTGGAGGCGAGCCGGATCGCAGTCGGCCAGGGTCCGCGACAGGAAGTCGGCCTGCTTCTGATTGTCGCCCTCCAGCGCGACGCGGTCCCCGGGCCGGATCACCGCGTGCAGCGCATCCTTGAGTTCGGCGGGCCGGATCACCTTGCCGTCGGCGTTGGCGCTACCGGCACGCACCCGCTCGAACTTGGCTCGGCGGCGCACGTCCCACCCGGCGTTCGTCGGTCCGCCCGTCACGGTGCGCGCACCGAAGCTATCGGGTTCACGATGGTCATGTAGATCTACCTTCCCAGGTGTCGAGTCGGTTCAGGCCGATACGGCGAATTCGTGGCGTGGTCGTCCTTCGCCGGCAGGGGCTGACCTCCCACCCACCGGAGCCCGGCGAGTAGCCACTGATGGATGGCGACATCGATCGATTCATCGCGATCGGCGATCACTGAGTTCGGAAATCACCCCTTTTTCGAGAAGCACCCGCCATGCAAGGTGGACGCGAGTCACCGTCATGCAACGACAGAAAGGCCACGATGTCCGTCTTCGGCACGCGCTACCACACCGCAAAGATCGACGGGCTCGACGTCTTCTACCGTGAAGCCGGCGACAGGTCCAAGCCCACACTACTTCTGCTGCACGGGTTTCCGTCGAGCTCGCACATGTTCCGGAACTTGATCACCTCACTCTCGGACAGCTTCCACCTGGTCGCACCCGACCACATCGGGTTCGGGCGGTCCGCGATGCCGTCGGTCAACCAATTCACCTACAGCTTCGATCGATTGACCGAGATCACCGAGAAGCTCATCACGCACCTGGGCCTGGACAACTTCGCGCTCTACATCCACGACTACGGTGCACCGATCGGGTTGCGGATCGCCAGCACCCGCCCCGAGCGAATCACCGCCATCATCACCCAGAGCGGCAATGCCTACATGGAGGGCTTCACCCCGTTCTGGGACATCTTGTTCGCCCACGCCAAGGACCGGGCCGCCAACGAAGACGCCGTCCGTGACTACTTCACCGCCGAGAAGACCCACTGGCAGTACGCCCACGGTGTGCCCGCCGACCGCTTGGACCGCATCGCCCCCGAGACGTGGCTGCTCGACCAGGCCGGATTGGACCGCAAGGGCAACGATGCCATCCAACTCCAGTTGTTCTGGGACTACCAGTTCAACCTGGACGGCTACCCCAAGTTTCAGGAGTACTTCCGCACCCATCAGCCGCCGCTGCTGGTGACGTGGGGAAGGAACGACGAGATCTTCGGTGCCGCGGGCGCCGAGGCCTTCAAGCGTGACCTGCCCAACGGTGAGTTCCACCTGCTCGATGCGGGCCATTTCGCCCTGGAGACGCATGGCGAGGAAATCAGCGGCTACATTCGCGACTTCATGGGAAGGTTGTGACCCGTAAGGTGAGTGACCTGCAGCCACGCCAAGGAGTGGGTCATGAGCAAGCACTACCCGGCCATCGCTTTCACCGCCGACGTCCAGCAAGCTCAAAGTGAACACGGCAGCGACACCTTCTACCGGCGCAAGGCGGTCGCCGGCGGCGCGTCCGCCGGGCCGGATCCCCTGACCGATGACGAGCAGGAATTCCTGCGGCAGCGGGACAGCTTCTACCTGGCCACGGTCAGCCAAACCGGGTGGCCGTACGTGCAATTCCGCGGCGGTTCAAAGGGATTCGTGCACATCCTGGATGAGCACACGATCGCGTGGGCGGATTTCAGGGGCAACCTGCAGTACATCAGCACAGGCAATCTGAGCGGTGACGGCAGGGTGGCCGTCATCGCCGTGGACTATGCGCGGCGCACCCGTCTGAAGCTCTTCGGCCACGCGCGCATCGCCTCGGCGGAGGCCGACCCCGAGTTGGCCCGCTCGTTGGCCGATCCGGCCTACGACGCGGTGGTCGAACGCTCCGTCGTGGTGTCCGTCGACGCATACGACTGGAACTGCCCGCAACACATCACCCCGCGCTTCAGTGTCGCCGAGCTCGAGCACGCCCTCGCCGGGCTGCAGGGCCGGATCGAAACGCTGGAAGCCGAGAACGCCGAGCTGCGTCGCCGCCTCACCGGCGCGCACTGAGCGGAGCCCGATCGATCGGGGAGTGCAAGTGAGAGGGTGCTGATGGCCACACTGGTATCGGTGAACGTCGGTATGCCCAAAGACGTTCCATGGAAGGGCCGCACCGTGCACACCGGGGCGTGGAAGGAGCCGGTCACCGGTCCGCGCCTGTTGCGCCGGCTCAACATCGACGGTGACGGGCAGGGCGACACGGCCGGCCACGGTGGTGAGAACCGTGCCGTTCTGGTGTACCAGCTGGCGTCGTATCGGCATTGGGCACGCGAGTTCGGACGCGACGATCTGGCCCCGGGCATGCTGGGGGAGAACCTCACCGTCGACGGCATGGCCGACGACGAAGTGTGCATCGGTGATCGTTACCGCATCGGCGACGCCGTCGTCGAAGTCACCCAGCCCCGGGTGACGTGTTATCGCGCGGGGCTGCGTATCGGTGAGCCGAGAATGGCCGCGCTACTCGTGGCGCACCGCCGCACCGGCTTCTATTGCCGGGTGCTCACCGAAGGCGAGATCGAAGCCGGCCAGGACATCGTCAAGATCGCCGACGGACCCGAAGGCGTCACCGTCGCCGAGATGGATGGGTTGTTGTACCTGCCGGGCCATTCCCCGGAGGATCTGCGACGCGCCCTCCGGATCCCGGCGTTGAGCCCCGGATGGCAGCAGTCCCTGCAGAGCCTGCTCGATCAGGCCGACGGGACGACGGAGGTGCTCGGCAACAGTGGGTTGACCGGAGTGCCGGTGCGTGCACCCGATTGGCCCGGGTTCCGGCCGTTGCGTGTCGCCGCAACCCATGCCGAGAGCCGGCATGTGCGGTCGCTGCTGTTGGTGAACCCCGACGGCACCCCATTACCGGAATGGGCCGCCGGCCAGTCCATCACCGTGCGCCTGCCGGCCGGGCCCGACCGGGCGCCCCTGGTGCGCAATTACTCGCTGTCCAACGGCCCAGGGACGAGTGGTTACCGCATCGCCGTCAAGCGGGAATCCGCCGGCACGGTGAGCACCTACGTCCACGAGCATCTCGATGTGGGTGATGTCGTCGACGTCGCGGCCCCACGCGGCTCCTTCTGCCTGACGGCCGGTGCCGAGCCGATCCTGCTGCTGTCTGCCGGCGTCGGGGTGACACCGGTTCTCTCCATGCTGCATCATCTCCGGCAGACTCAGCCGACCCGGACCGTGTGGTGGCTGCACGGCGCACGCAACGGTGCTGAGCATCCCTTCGCCGCGGAGGCCAGAGCACTGCTGGATCAGCTGCCGAACAGCCGGGCACGGGTCTTCTACAGCCGTCCGTCGGCGACGGATCGGATCGGCACGGATTATGACCAGCAAGGTCATCTCGACCCGGACGCGGTGACCGCGCTACGGCTGCCGCGTGACGGGTCGGCGTATCTGTGCGGGCCGGCGTCGTTCATGGATCAACTGGGTGCTGCGCTGCAAGCCTGTGGGCTGGACCCGGCGAAGATTCACGCCGAGACGTTCGGCGCCCGCTCGGCGATCACCCCCGGAATCACCGGAGACGGGGAGTCGGGGCCACCGCACCGGCCCGACGGCCCGGCCGGGACGGGGCCGACCATCGCGTTCGCCCGCAGCGCCCTCTCCGCGCCATGGGGTTCCTCGTACGGCAGCATCCTGGAATTCGCCGAAGCGTGCGACGTGCCGACGCGGTGGTCGTGCCGCACCGGGGTGTGCCACACCTGTGAGACGGGATTGCTCGCCGGACAGGTCAGCTATGACCTCGACCCGCTGGAGCCGCCCGCGCCGGGAAATGTGTTGCTGTGCATCGCGAAACCCGCTGAGCCGCTTGTGTTGGACCTGTGACGAGCGCACGGCGCAAACCAGCTGTGGCCGAGGGACGTCCGAGCGCCGGGGCGTAGCGGGATTGCCGATCACGTGGTCGCTGAATCGTATGATCGGTCGGTGGAATTACGTCAGCTGGAAGCTTTCGTCGCCGTGGGGACCGAATTGCACTTCGGGCGCGCGGCGGAGAAGTTGCATATGGGGCAGCCGACGCTCAGCGACTTGGTACGACGGCTGGAACGCGAGCTCGGCGCGACGCTGCTGACCAGAACCACAAGACGGGTGGCGCTGACCCAAGCCGGCACCGAACTGCTGGGCCGCGCCAAGTTCATCATCGACTCGGTGGAGGGAGCAACCGCCGCGGTACGGCGGGTCGCCGAAGGTGGCGCGGGACGTGTCCGGATCGGCATCACACCGCCCGTCGCACCCATCTTGGCGCCGCATCTCGCGGCGGCCTTCAAAGCGCTGGCCCCCGACGTCGACGTGACGATTCGCCGGATGTGGTTGCCGGACCTGGAACGGACCGTCGCCGATATCGATGGTGAACTGGACCTGGCGATCACCTGTGCGAAGGTTCCGGACCCGCCGGGGATCATCAGCGAGATCTTCTGCGCGGAACCACTGTTCGTGACGTTGCGCCCCGACCATCGGCTCGCCGGCCGGCACGGGATCGAGCTGGCCGAGTTGGCCGGCGAAACCCTGGGCCTGCACAGCGCGGCGTTGTTCCCGGCGTGGGTTTTGGCGCTACGCCAGGTGTTGGAGGCAGCCGGCGTGGCACCGCCGACGGTAGAGCTCACCGACACCGACCTGTCGGCCGGCCGCTGGGCAGCCCAACACGAAGTCGACTGGATTCTCACCACCAAATCCGTTGCCGGAAGCCACGTGTCGACTCCGCTGATCCCCGTCTCGCCGAGCCTGCACGTGCCCTACACGCTGCAGTGGTGCCCGATCCGGGCGGCCAGCGCGGCGGTGGGCCGCTTCGTCGACCTGGCCCTGTCGGTCGACGTGCCGCCGGGTTGGGTCACCCAGCATGACCACCTCCGCCACACCAAGGCCTGATCCGCAGGCGTCAGCGCAGGGGGAACTCCTGACCATGCTCCTCGAGCGGTCGCGGGCCGAAGTAGCGCCGCTGCGACTCCTCGATGGCGACATCGTTGATGCTGGTCTCGCGGCGGCGCATCAATCCGTTCTCGTCGAACGCCACACGCTGTCCGGGTTGTACGCCAGGCTGACGCGATACTGATCGCGGGTGTTCCAATCCAGATGGCTTTGATCGGCAGAGCCGAACAATGAACCTCGGGACTACCCCCGCAGGATATCGGCGACGGATGCGGTTTTGACGAGCGAACCTGCGACTGCGGCCAAATCGTCGTCCGCCGTCACCAACGCGTCGGCTTGGAGTTGGGTCAGCGCGATGTAGTGGGCTTGATGGACGTCGGGCCAGTTCAATTCGGTGGCGAGGCGCCACGCGTGGTCTTCCAGCGACCGGTCGCCGAGAAACCGGATCCCGAGCCGGCGGACACCGTCGAGCACTCGTCGGCCGGCCGATTCCTCGATCTGCCCCCGGCGCACCGAGTCGTACACGAGGGCCAGCACCTGCGAGCGCAGTAGCGTGGGAGCGGTCAGACTGCGCTGTGGCGGAATGGTGACCCCGTCGGTGGCAAGGGCGATCGTCACGGGGGCATCGATGACGAAAGTGTTCAACCCCGTTGCCTTCGGTTCATCCACGTCGTGCCGGCCCACCGTCAGCCGTACTCGCACGTGGTCACCGTCGTCGACGCCTTCCGGGCGGCGTAGCGCGATCTTCAGCGGTACCAGATACCCGCCGTCCTTCGGGATCAGCGATGTGGTCACCTCGGTCTCTCCGATGCGCACGTGCGCCGGGATCACTCCCCAGCCGTAGGTCAGCTCGCCGTGATGGGCGTGCAAGAAATCATCGACATGGGGTGGGGTGGCGACGAAGAAGTACGGTGCGGGGCCACGCCACTGGAAGACCTCGGCCTCGAACTCCCACTCCACGGCTTCCACCCTAGAGAACGGGTGCTGCGTGGGGAGCAGTTCCGATGCGATCGCTTCCTCAGAAGGCTGCCGGCTCGAGCTCCATGACATCGGTGTTGACGGATTCGATCACCGAACGCACCGAGGCCAGCAACGGCAGCATGTTCTCGGCGAAGAACTTGGCGACCGCGACCTTGCCGGTGTAGAAGGGCAGGTCCCGTTCCGCGGGGCCCTTTTCGAGTGCTTGCAGTGCCTTGTCCGCCGACACCAACAACCGCCAGCCGATCAGCAGGTCCCCGACCGCCATCAGGAAGCGCACCGAGCTCAGACCCACCTTGTACAGCTGCTCGGGCTTGTCCTGGGCCGCCATCAGGTAGCCGGTCAGCGCGGCGGCCATGGCTTGGACATCGGCCAATGCCGCTGCCAGATACCCGATTTGGGCGGCCAACCGGGTGTCGGCGGTGTCGATCGTGGCCGAGATCTGGTTGGAGACGTGCGCCAGGGCCGACCCTTGGTCCTTGATGATCTTGCGGAAGAAGAAGTCCAGGGACTGGATGGCCGTCGTGCCCTCGTAGAGGGCGTCGATGCGGGCATCCCGGACGTACTGCTCGATCGGGTAATCCTGCAGGAACCCCGAGCCGCCGAGCGTTTGCAGGGATTCGGAGAGCATCTCATAGGCCCGCTCGGAGCCGACCCCTTTGACGATGGGCAGCAGCAGGTCCTCGACGCGGTGCGCCATGTCGGGGTCCGCACCCGAAACCAGCTGCGCCACATCGGGATCCTGGTACGCGGCCGTGTAGAGGTACAGCGAGCGCAGCCCCTCGGCGTAGGCCTTCTGCGTCATCAGGCTGCGCCGGATGTCGGGATGTTCGATGATGGCGACCCGCGGGGCGGTCTTGTCGGCCATCTGGGTCAGGTCGGGTCCCTGGATGCGCTCCTTGGCGTAGGCCAGTGCGTTGAGGTATCCGGTCGACAGGGTTCCGGCGGCCTTCACCCCGACCGTCATGCGGGCGTTCTCGATCACCTTGAACATCTGGGCGATGCCGTTGTGCACATCGCCGACCAGGTATCCGACCGCGGGGGTACCGTGCACGCCGAAGCTGACCTCACACGTGGGTGAGGACTTGATCCCCATCTTGTGTTCCACGCCCGTCACGAACACGCCGTTGCGCTCGCCCAGCTCGAGGCTGTCAGAGTCGAACAGGTAATTGGGCACGAAGAACAGGCTCAACCCCTTGGTGCCGGGTCCGGCGCCCTCCGGCCGAGCCAGGACGAGATGGAAGACGTTCTCGGCGGTGTCGCCGACGTCGCCGCCGGAGATGAACCGTTTGACGCCTTCGATGTGCCACGTGCCGTCGTCCTGCGCGATCGCCTTGGTCCGGCCGGCCCCCACGTCGGACCCGGCGTCGGCCTCGGTCAGCACCATGGTCGCCGACCAGCCCTTGTCCATCGCCGTACGCGCCCAATGCCGTTGCTCGTCGGTACCGACCTCGGCCAGCGTGTGCGCCATCGCCGGGCCCAGACCGTAGAAGAACATGGCGGACGGGTTGGCGCAGATGACCATTTCCTGGATCGCCCAGACCAGCGCCGCGGGTGCCGCCGTACCGCCGGCGCGCTCGTCGAGCCCCACCCGCCACCATTGGGCGTCCTTCACGATCTGCACCGTCTTGGCCAGCGGGTCGGGGACGGTGATGCGGTGCTCGTCGGGCAGGAACACCGGGGGATTGCGGTCACCGTCGACGAAGGAGTCGGCGATGACGTCCTCGGCGAGCCGCGCGACCTCGTCGAGCATGGCGCGCACGGTGTCGACGTCGAGGTCGCCGTACCCGCCGGCGGCGAGGACGTCGCCGACCGGCAGCACCTCGAACAGGTTGAAGGTCACGTCGCGGACATTGGCGATGTAGTGGCTCACGCGCGACACGATCCGCCGCGTCCGGAAGGGTACGCAACCGTAGGTCGGTCAACCTACGGTTACGGAACCGGAGGATTCCAGGTCACCCAGGATGTGACCTTGATCACGTGCGCGCGGCGCGGTGAGTTCTGCCTTCGGCTGCGGTCTGATCCTCATGGGCAAGCTCATCTACGGGTTCAACGTGTCGGTGGACGGCTACATCGCCGATGCACACGGCAATATCGACTGGTCTGAGCCGAGCGACGAACTGCATCAATACTGGAACGACTTCGCGCGCGAGACCGCCCTGTCGTTCTACGGCAGGCGGCTCTACGACCTGATGTCGGCGTACTGGCCGACGGCCGAGCAGGCCCCGGACGCCACCCCGTTGACGGTCGACTTCGCCCGCATCTGGTGCGCGATGCCCAAAGTCGTGTTCTCGCGCAGCCTGGAGTCCGTGGGCTCGAACTGCCGCCTGGAACGCGGTGACCCGGTCGATGTGGTGCGGCGACTGAAAGCGGAAACCGCGGGGCGGCTGGAACTGGCCGGCGCGACATTGGCAGCCCCGATCGTGCGGGCCGGACTGGTGGACGAGTACCGCATGGTGGTCACGCCCACCGCGGTGGGCGGCGGCACGCCGTTCTTCCCGACGCTGCCGTCCTGGATGGCGCTGCGTCTGGTGGAGACCCGCACCTTCCCGGGCGGCACGGTCCTGCTCCGGTACGAGGCGAGACGCCACTGACCCAGCGGGCCCGAGCGGTACCGAGCCAACCCGAGTCGCTCAGTCCCGCAAGGCATCCTCGATGCGTTGCACCTTCGCCGACAGTTGTCCGTGGTACCCGGGCCGGATGTCGGCCTTGAGTACCAGGCTGACCCTGGGGGAAGCGGCCGCGACGGCCTCCACGGCCTGTTTGACCACGGCCATGACCTCGTCCCACTCACCTTCGATGTTGGTGAACATGGCGTTGGTCTCATTCGGCAGGCCCGACGCCCGGACCACCCTGACCGCTTCTGCGACGGCCGCGCCGACGCCGCCGTCCTCGTCTCCGCCCGACGGGCTGACGCTGAATGCCACCAGCATGGCGTCTACTGCTTGCTGAACGCGGTCGGGCGGACCACCAGGATCACCCGGTCGGCCTTGTCGGCGGGTGGTTCGGTCAGCGGTCCGTCGTACCGATCGTTGAGTTGCAGATAGAACGCCCCGGTCGGGTCGGGGACAATCTCCTCCACGACGCCACGGACCTCCAAGAAGCGGTACGGGTTGTCGGGATCGATGACCGACATCGCCACCGCCGGATTGGCGGTCACGTTGCGGTACTTCTGCCGCTTGGTGGTGTGGGTGAACCGCAGCAACTCGCCGTCCCACACGAACCACATCGCGTTGACCTGCGGCGTGCCATCGGGACGCACGGTGGCGAGGTGCCCGTACAACGGGCGGACGAGCAGCGATTCATAACCCTCGGGGACGGTGGCCATGCTGATCCTCTCGATGCGGTCGGTGTTGTCTGCACGCAGTTCTACCGCGCTTGCGCCCTACCGCGCATGCGGCCGATCACCGTGCCGAGCACCCACGTCGATCCGCTCAGGCGTCCGGCCGGGGCACGTCACCACGCCACGCGCCGGTCGGGGCGGGCCGGTCTTCGATGAACTTCTTGAAACGCTCGAGGTCGCCCTTCACCCGCGTCTGCAGAACCCCGAGCTTGTCGGCGACGTTCTCGACGAAGCCTTCGGGGTCGACGTCCATCTGGGTGGTGACGCGGGTCTTGTCATCGTCGAGGCGGTGGAAGGTGACCACACCCGCATGATCGGGTCCGTTGTCGGACTTCCAGGCGACCCGCTCGTCGGGATGCTGCTCGGTGACCGTCGCGTCGAACTCCCGCTCGACGCCACCGATCTTGATGACCCAGTGCAAATGGGTGTCGTCGCGCTGCTCGATGCGCTCGACGCCTTCCATGAACTCGGGGAAGGACTCGAACTGAGTCCATTGGTCATAGACCGTGCGGATGGGACGTTCGACGTCGATCGACGCGGTGTGGGTGGCCATTTCGCGCTCCTTTGCTTGACGGGCAGTACGTCCGATACCCCGTTGCCGGCGGGTCCAACCGCGGGCGCCGAACCCAATGTCCGTGCACGGGACCGGCGGGGCCCGCTGGGCGCGTAATCGCAAGGGGCTGAACGATTTGGGTGAAATGTTCAATCCGAGATCGGGTGTAGAGTTCGCGGCCATGGGGGTCGACACCACCGAACTGAGTCCCGTCGAGCAGACGGCGCTGCTGACCGTGTACGCCAGGGCGCTCGACAGTCGCCGGCCACAACCGATCCTCGGTGACACGCTCGCCGACGAGGTGGTGGGCAAGATCGACTACGACTTCGCCGGCCTCGGTGTGCAGACCGGCGTGGTCTGCCAGACTGCGCTGCGCGCAAAGATGCTCGACGACCGGATACGCGATTTCGTCGGTCGGCATCCGGACGCCGTGGTGGTCGATCTCGGGGCGGGCCTCGACAGCGGTTTCTACCGGGTCAGCCCACCTCCGTCGGTGGACTGGTACAACGTGGACTTGCCGGGAATCTTGGCGGTCCGCGCCGAAGTTCTACCGGCCCACCCACAGGTGCGTCGGGTGCCCGTGTCCCTGGCCGACAATCGTTGGGCCGAGAGCATCCCGGGCGACCGGCCGGCCATGCTGGTGGCCGACGGGCTCTTCGCGTTCTTGCCCGAACACACGATCGTCGACGTTTTTCGCCGTCTCACCGAGCGCTTCCGGTCCGGCGAACTCGCGTTCAACGACTACGGCGGCATCGGGTTGGCCAGCCGGGTCGCGATCAAGCTGGCACCGCAGAAGATGTTCAAGGATGTCGGAACCCAGTGGGGCTATGCGGGTTTCAAGGATGCGCGTCATCCACAGACCTGGAATCCGCGGATCAGGTTGATCGAGGAGGCCAGCCTGGCGCACCAACCAGAGGTCGACCTCTTCCCCGGCTGGATACGTGTCGCGACGAAGCTGATGGGGCGGACCAGATCCGGGGCGCGCAAGGCGCGGATTCTCCGCTACGCGTTCTGACTCGGTTCCACGTTCACCGGCGCGAATACCGACACACCGTTGTCGCACCCGTGTCGGACGCTGGGGCCATGAACGAGAACACGAACACGGTTGGTACGGACCCGGCTGCTGCGGACGCGGCGCTGGCGGTGTGGTTGCAGATGTGGAACGGAGATCCTGAGATCGCGCGTCGGATATGCAGTGAGGATTTCCGGATCCACTTCTTGGTCTCCGAGTCGGATGGGTCCAACCCGGGCGACGCCGTGCTGGGCGCTCACAGTTTCGCCCGGTTCCTGCATCGGTATCGCGAACAGCATCCGGATGTGGTGTTCACCGAGGTGGCGCGGGCCGTGGACGGCGCGCACGGGCGGATGTTGTGGAACATGCAGGCCCGGGACATTGCTGCGGGCGGCATCGACGTCTTCGACTTCACCGAGGATGGACTGATCCGCGAGGTGTGGTCGGTGAACGGAACACGCGTGCACCTGACCTGAGGCGGGGGAGACTGACACCATGCGCAGGGCTGAGCGGTTGTACGCGCTGGTCGATCTGCTGCGGGGATCGCGCCGGCCGTTGTCGGCCGCTCGGCTCTCGCAGGAGTTCGAGGTGTCCAAGCGCACGGTCGAACGTGACATCCGGTCGCTGCAGCTCGCCGGGGTCCCGATCTATGCCGACCACGGCGCGTCGGGCGGGTATTCGATCCTGCGGGAACACTCCCTGCCGCCGCTGAATCTCACGGTGCCGGAGTCGCTCGCGGTGCTCGCGGGGCTCGGCCTGCTGGAGACCTCGCCGTACGGGGCGGCGGCGCGGCGGGCACGGGCCAAGGTTCTCGCGATCAGCCGGGAGGATCAGCTCGCACAGGTCGGTCAGGCGTTGGCGTCGATGTTCGTCATCGACGCGGCGTCGCCGTCGGAGGCGGCCATCTCGCTGATTCCCGAGGCGATCGCCGCGCGCCGGGTCGTACGGTTGGACTACACCTCCGAGGACGGCGGGACACACACCCGCCGTGAGGTGGAGCCGATGGGCCTGCTGCGCGGAGGTGATTCATGGATGTTCGTGGGATGGTGTCGGCTGCGGGAAGGCATCCGCGGGTTTCACCTGGATCGCATCCGCAGCCTGGATATCGCGGACGAGGTCTTCCCGGAGCGAGATCCTGCGGTGCTGGAGGAAGATCTGTCACGTTGGCGCACTCGGCGGCTCGGGTGAGCCACCAGCAGCATTCTGGTCACTCGCCACGAGCGCGCCCGGCGCATTCCCGGCCGGCCGCGCAGATGAGCTCGGCCGAACGTAGATAGCCGCAACGGTGCGCGTAATCGGTGAGCAGCCCACGTAAAGCGCGACGGCCGCGGTGGATTCGCGACATCACCGTGCCCAGGGGCATCCCGGTCATCTGGGCAATGGCCTTGTAGGGCAAGCCTTCCACGTCGGCGAGGTAGACGACCGTGCGCTGCGCCTCGTCGATATGGTGCAGCGCGGCCGTGATCTGGTTGTGCGGCAGATGTTCGAGCGCGGCGACTTCGGCCGACGCGCAGGTCGCCGAGCCGCACGGCCAATCGTGCGCCAGTTGATCGTCGGTGATGCGGCCGGTCAGGCTTTCCGTCGGACGGCAGCGGCGGGCACGGTAGGTGCTGATCCACGTGTTGGTCTGGATGCGGTAGAGCCAGGCACGGACGTTGCTGTCGGGACGCAGCCGCCCGAAGCCGGCATAAGCCCGCAGCAGCGTTTCCTGTGTCAAGTCCTCGGCGTCGGCATCGTTGCATGTCAGCTGGCGTGCCTTTCGCAGCAAGGCATACGCGTAGGGCATCACCTCCCGTGCGAAGCACTCCGATGTGCTTGCTGCGCAGGTGTTCTCGGTCGTATCGGAGGTCGCGGCTGCGACAGGGTTGGTGGGCATCTCATTCCTTGCTCAGCTGCGGCATCGAGACGCGGTCGATGCGGATCGATCGTTCGGGCGCGGCGCCGGGGACGCTTGCTCACCGTCGGCGCACCACATGAGTGTCTCAAACATGGGATGAATTCAGTGAGCTCCGTCGTGTGGCCTTGCTTACCTTCACGAGGGCGTACCGACGTGGATTGGTCTGTGCAGCATCGCCTTTGACGGCAAGGTGACAACCGCCGTCCCCGCCGTACTCGATGCCCCCGCACTGCGGTGACGATGACCGACCGACTACTGGTGGTGGCGCGACCGGGCACCCGCGTCCGCGGATGGCATGCCGAACTGTGGGCGCCGGCCGGGCCCCAAGGGCTGTATGGTCCGCGCGGCTTCGCGCTGGATCACCATCTGCAGCAGGTCCTCGAGGGAAGCGCGCTCGCCGTCATCGTGCAGAACGGTCATCCAGGTTCGCAGGGCGTCGATCGTCACGGCGGGCAGGCGGAGGCGGTGCTCGATCACCGCACGCAGCGACAGGGCAATGGCGGAACGGAAGTGCCGGCATCCCAGGGCGACGTAGATGGCGTGCCGGTCCATGTCGGGCAACACCGGCGGCAGCAGGTCGGCCAGACGCCACGCCAGCTCATCGGCGGTCACGGTGTTGTTCCCGGTCGGGTTGTCAGGTACCGAGATCGAGCGATGCCGGTCACGATGAAAGCGCATACGTACCCCTGGGTGATCTGCGTCGCCTGAGGTCCTCCCAGGCCCGGCGTTTTCGTCGGCGCTACCGGACGCGACTATCCCTGCCCTTGCCGGGCGCGTTCGCGTAGAAGGTACTTCTGCGTCTTGCCGGTGGATGTTTTCGGTAGGTCACCGAAAAAGACGTGCTTGGGCGCTTTGAAACGCGCGAGGGTGGACCGCACGTGATCGATGATGTCGTCGGCCGTCGCCTCACAGCCCGGCTTGAGTGTGACGTGCGCGGCCGGCACTTCACCCCACTGAGCATCCGGTACACCGATGACCGCAACGTCGAGGACGGCCGGATGTTCCATGATCGCCAGCTCGACCTCTACCGAGGCGATGTTCTCTCCACCTGAGATGATCACGTCTTTGCTGCGATCACGTAGTTCGATGTATCCGTCGGGATGGCGCACACCCAGGTCGCCGGTTCTGAACCAGCCGTCTGGTGCCGCCGATTCGGTGGCTTCCGGGTCGTGCAAGTACCCGAGCATCACGTTGTTTCCGCGCAGCGCGATCTCGCCGATGCTGATGCCGTCCGGCGGCACGTCGGTGCCGGCGCCGTCGAGAACGCGAATATCGCAGGAGATCATGTTCGCGACGCCCTGCCGGGCCTTCATCTTTGCGCGCGCGTCAAGATCGAGCTCATCCCATTCGGGGCGCCAGTCGCAGATAGCGGCAGGTCCATAGGTCTCCGTCAACCCGTAGAGATGTGTGACGTCGAATCCGAGTGCCGTCATGCGCCGTAGGATCGCCGGCGAGGGCGGTGCGCCGCCGGTGGCGACCCGCACCGGGATGCCCTGAATGGTGTCCGCCATGTCCGCGTACGCCAGCATGGACAGCACCGTCGGAGCGCCGTTGAGGTGAGTGACACCCCGCTGGCGGATCAATCGCCAGATCTCGGCGGGGTCGACCTTGCGCAAGCACACATGGGTGCCGGCCGCGGCTGCGACGGCCCACGGGAAGCACCATCCGTTGCAGTGAAACATCGGGAGTGTCCAGAGATAGACGGAGGATGGGGACAATCCGGTGTGACCGACCATGGCCAACGCCTGCAGATACGCGCCACGATGAGAGTACATGACGCCCTTGGGTTTTCCCGTGGTCCCCGATGTGTAGTTGACGGACAGCAGCTCCATCTCGTTTCTCGGTGTGCGACGTACCGGTGCGGCTGCCGTCAACATCTGCTCGTAGTCTCCGTGCCGGTCATCGTCGGCGCGCACCAGGATGGGTGGCGTGCTCATCTGGGTGCACACGCGTTCGACGACCTCCGCGTGAACCGGGTCATAGACCAGTACGGACGTCTCAGAGTGGTTGAGCATGTAGGCAATCTCGGTTGCCGAGAGCCGTGTGTTGAGTGCGATGAGTGGGGAACCGGACCACGGCACACCGAAATGGGCTTCCAGCAGAACATGCGAGTTCGGTGCCAACACCGCGACGGGCCGGCCCGCCGACAGCTGCGCCAATGCCCCGGCGAGCTGCGCGGACCGTTGATTGAGCTCTGCGTACGTCCATTGGTGTTCGCCGTCGACCACGGCAAGTCGGTCTCCATGACAGCTGGCCGCCCGATCGAGGTATGCGGTAGGTGTCAACGGTTCGTAACTCATCGACGGAGGTTGCACAAATTGGCCACTGGTGTTCATCGCGGCGTCGCTCCTCGGGATCGATGGCGTCGGGACCGACCGGCGCAGCACCGGCTGGTGTGCGGCCGAGTGAACACCGTCGTACTCCATCGGGCAACGGACGTCGGTGAGATCGCGCAATCTGCCAACACTGCCGAGTGGCGGGTGTCCACCCGTGGGCAGATCGATCAGCTTCGGGTCCGGTCGATGAGGTCGTCGAGCAGCGGGGTGATCCGGTAATCGACCAGTTTTCGCATCACCAGTGACGTGGTGGTCTGCTCGACACCGTCGATGTCCAGGATCTGCCCGGCTATCCGGTAGAGATCATCGGCTTCGCGCGCCACCACATGGACCATCAAGTCGGTGACGCCGGCCAACCCGTGCACTTCGATCACCTCGGGGACCTGCTCAAGGGACGCGGCGATGCTGGCTAGTTTGCGCTGTGTCACCCGGGTCAGGATGAAAGCGGTGAGCGGGTATCCGAGTGCGGCAGGATCGATCCGGCGTTCGAGCGAGCGCAGTACGCCCTGGCTTTCCAGCTTGCCCAGCCGGGCTTGCACGGTATTGCGGGACAGCCTGGTGGCATCGGCAAGGGCGATCACGGTTGCCCGCGGATCGTCGTTGAGCGCCCTGATGATCCTGGCATCGATCGCGTCGACACGCGTTTTGTTGGTCACAATGCCCATCCTGACGACACCCGAGTGCCGGCTGATGAGCAGATTGCATATCCGTCACGGTGCTTGTTGCGCATACGTGGCGCTGATGGTCCACTCAAGATGACTTTTTGCACGAGCGAACCGTACCTCGGCTGACGATTCGTCACCACGATGTCGGGTCCCTTATCCAGGGTTCCCGCACGAGCAGGCTCGCAGACTCACGACCTGAGTCCAGTGCAGCGACACCGTTTCCACCCCTCGCTCACCGACAAGGATGCTCGATGCCCGGCCACGTCGCAGTGCACAACACTGCCCACCATGTCGACACAACCGCGACGCCGCTTCACGAGATCGAACGGCGGGTCCTGTGGTTGTCGACCGCGATCATTCACCACGCCAACAGGATTCGACCCAACACCAGCGGCATGAAGGTCGGGGGGCACCAGGCGTCCAGCGCTTCCATGGTGTCGATCATGACGTCCCTGTGGTTCGAACACCTGCAGCCCGGCGACCGGGTCTCGGTCAAACCGCACGCCTCGCCGGTTCTGCACGCGATCAACTACCTCATCGGTGAACTCGACGCCTCCTATCTGCCCAGGCTGCGGGAGTTCGGCGGTCTGCAGTCCTACCCCAGCCGCACCAAGGACCCCGATCCGGTCGACTATTCGACCGGATCGGTGGGAATCGGTGCCACCGCACCGATCTGGGGTGCGATCGCACGCCGATACGTCGACACGCAGATCGGCGCGGTCGGCAAGGGCAGGCAGTACTCGCTGGTCGGCGACGCGGAGCTGGACGAGGGTGCGGTGTGGGAGGCGATTCTGGACCCGTCGGTGGCCGACTTGGGCGAGATCGTCTGGATCATCGACCTCAACAGGCAATCGCTGGACCGGGTGGTGCCGAATATCGCCGCCGGACGGTTGGAAGCCATGTTCACCGCTGCGGGATGGCAGGTCATCACCGTCAAGTTCGGCGCCCTGCTGGAGTCACTGTTCGCCCGTCCGGGCGGTGCCGCGCTGCGCAACAGGATTCTGGACATGCCCAATCCGGAGTATCAGCGGTTGTTGCGGTGCAGCGCAGACGAACTCCGTCAGCGACTGCCGGGATCGGGTTCCGACGCGCCGGCCATCACCGCTCTGGTGGCCGAGTTGGAGGATGCCGACTTGCTCCAGGCGATCCGTAATCTCGGCGGTCACGATCTTTCCGCGCTGCGTGCGGCGTACGGGCAGATCGACGACACGCGCCCCACGGCGATCATTGCCTACACGATCAAGGGCCGAGGGCTCCCGACTCAGGGACATCCGCAGAACCACTCCTCGTTGCTCACCGCCGAGCAGTACGAACAGCTGGCCACCGAACTCGGTGTGCACGTCGACGAGCCCTGGCCGCGATTCGACCCCGACACCCCGGCGGGCCGGCTCTGTGTGCAGACGGCGCTGCGGCTCAAACGCGAACCGGTGCAGATGATCACCCCTCCACCGATACCCGGCGACCTCGGCCGCACCCCTTCAGGTACCGCGACCACGCAAGCCGCATTGGGGCGCGCGCTGCTCGATTTGAGCCGGCAGGCGCCGGAGGCTGCCAAGCGCGTGGTGACCGTCAGCCCCGATGTGAGCTCCACGACGAATCTGGCCGGCTGGCTCAACAAGGTCGGTGTGTGGTCTCCGAGCGAACGGCGCAACTGGTTCGACGACGATCCCGAAACCATCATGCACTGGCGTGAACGGCCGAGTGGTCAGCACATGGAGCTGGGCATCGCCGAGACCAATCTGGTGGGGCTGATGGGGGAGCTCGGCGCCACCTGGAGCCGGTGGGGACAACCGCTGCTGCCCATCGGCGTGCTGTACGACCCGTTCGTCGAGCGCGCTTTGGAACCGTGGTCGTACGGGATCTATGCCGGTGGCCAGTCGATCCTGGTCGGCACCCCGTCCGGCGTGACGTTGGCCGCAGAAGGCGGCGCCCACCAGTCCATCAAGACACCCTCCATCGGCCTGGAACAGCCCGGCTGCGTCAGCTACGAGCCGGCGTTCGCCATCGACGTCGAATGGACGCTGCTGTCGTGCATCGGCCGCCTCGGGCGTCCCGACGGCACGTCGGCCTACATCCGCTTGTCGACCCGACCGGTGGACCAGTCACTGGCCGCGGTCCCGGAGGATGCAGCGGGTCGGGAACGCCGTCGCCGCCACGTCCTGGCTGGGGGATACGTGCTGCGCCGGGCCGCTCAGCCGGCGCTGACGCTGGTCGGGATGGGCGCCGTGATGACCGAGACCCTGGCCGCGGCCGACCGGCTCGCCCAGCAGGGTGTCGAGGCCGACGTTGTCTGCGTCACCAGCCCCGGCTTGTTGTTCGAGGCGTTGCAGGCCCGACAGGGACGCGGCGACGGACCGACATGGATCCTGGATCAGCTGTTCCCGGCGGGCCGGGCCGCACCGATGTTGACCGTGCTCGACGGCCATCCGCACACCCTGGCGTTTCTTCCCGCAGTCAACGGTGTCGCGGGAATTCAGCTGGGCGTCAGCAGATTCGGTCAGGTCGGCTCGTTGGAGGACGTGTATCGGTATCACGGCATCGACACCGACAGCATCGTCGGTGCGGCACTCGATCTGGTGGGGACGGTGTGACATGAGCACTGCCGACAGTGAGATTACGGTGACGCTGCCCGGTCTGGGCGAAGGCGTCACGGAGGCGACCGTCACCCGATGGCTCAAGGCGGTGGGTGATCCCGTCGAATCGGACGAAGCACTGCTCGAAGTGGCCACCGACAAGGTCGACACCGAGATTCCGGCTCCCACAGCCGGCGTCTTGGTGCAGATCGTCGAACCCGAGGATGCCGTCGTGGCGGTGGGTGCCGTCGTCGCGAGACTCGGCATCGCGGCCCCGACGAGCGCGGATACGCCGGCGTCGGCACCGCCCCCGCCCGTGCCGGCTCCGGCACCCGACCCGGCTCCGGCGCCGGCGACGGTGGACGCGGTCAGCCCCGCGGTCGAGCGCCCGGCGCCGGCCGCGCAGCCCGACCCCGGTGCCGGGGTCGACCGGGTGGAGAAGCTGCCACGGATTCGCCGGACGATTGCGCGCCGAATGGTGGAATCACTGCACACGGCAGCACAACTGACCACGGTGGTCGAGGCCGACCTCACGCTGGTCGCGATGCGGCGCGCGGAGATGAAAGAACAGTTTCATGAGCGGACCGGTGCTCGGCTGTCCTATCTGCCCTTCATCGCCGTGGCCGCGGTCGATGCGCTGGCCGAGCACCCCATCGTCAACGCCACGGTGAACGCCGATTGTTCTGAGGTGACCTACCACGGCTCAGTGCATCTGGGAATGGCGGTGGACGGCCCGAAGGGCCTCATGGTGCCGGTCATCCGTGGTGCGCAGCACCGGGGTGTCGTCGAGATGGGTACGGCCATCGCGTCGGCGGCCGCGGCCGTGCGCGACGGATCGATAGCGCCGGATGACCTGAGCGGTGGCACCTTCACCATCACCAATACGGGGAGTCGAGGGGCATTGTTCGACACTCCGATCATCAACCAGCCGCAGTCCGCAATCCTGGGCGTGGGTGCTGTGACCGAACGGCTTGTGCCCGAGCGCGACACCGATGGTGCCTTGCTCATCCGCATCCGGCCCATGGTGTACCTGTCCCTGACCTACGACCATCGGCTGATCGACGGTGCCGACGCGGCGCGCTACCTGACCTCGGTCCGGACTCGCTTGGAGTCGGGGTGAAGCGGAGTGCCGGCCAAGGCCGCCGCCTCCGCATCGGAGTCCACCACAGCCGCCCATCGCTGAAGGAGAACCCATGGCTCGACCATCGTTCAATCTGTTCACCCTGCCGGAGGAGCACCACGACTTGCGTACGGCAGTCCGTGGGCTTGCCGAGAAGGAGATCGCTCCGCACGCAGCAGATGTCGACGCGAACTCGCGGTTCCCGCGGCAGGCGCTCGATGCGCTGACTGCCTCGGGTTTCAACGCGGTGCACGTGCCCGAGCAGTACGGCGGTCAGGGTGCCGATTCAGTGGCGACCTGCATCGTCATCGAAGAGGTGGCCCGCGTCGACGCATCGGCGTCCCTGATCCCGGCCGTCAACAAGTTGGGCACCATGGGGTTGATCCTGCACGGCTCCGAGGATTTGAAGAAGCGGGTGCTCCCCGATCTCGTCAACGGGCGACTGGCCTCGTATGCGCTGTCCGAACGCGATGCGGGCAGCGACGCAGCCGGGATGCGAACGCGCGCCAGGGCAGACGGCGACGACTGGATCCTCGACGGCACCAAGGCATGGATCACCAACGGGGGAGAATCGACGTGGTACACGGTGATGGCGGTGACCGACCCCGATAAGGGCGCCAATGGCATCTCCGCATTCGCGGTCCATATCGATGACGAGGGCTTCACCGTCGGCGCCAAGGAGCGCAAGCTCGGCATCAAGGGCTCACCGACCGTCGAGTTGTACTTCGAGCACTGCCGAATCCCGGGGGACCGGATCATCGGCGAGCCGGGCACCGGCTTCAAGATGGCGTTGGCAACGTTGGACCACACCCGCCCGACCATCGGAGCACAGGCGGTCGGCATCGCCCAGGGCGCCTTGGATGCCGCGATCGAGTACACACGGGGCCGGAGACAGTTCGGGCGGGCGATCAGTGATTTTCAAGGAGTGCAGTTCATGCTGGCTGACATGGCGATGAAGGTCGAGGCGGCACGGTTGATGGTGTACAACGCCGCAGCCCGCGCCGAGCGAGGCGAAGACGGCCTCGGATTCATCTCGGCGGCGTCGAAGTGCTTCGCCTCGGATATCGCGATGGAGGTCACCACCGACGCCGTCCAGTTGTTCGGCGGCGCCGGTTATACCGCCGACTTTCCGGTCGAGCGGATGATGCGTGATGCCAAGATCACGCAGATCTACGAGGGCACGAACCAGATCCAGCGGGTGGTGATGAGCCGCGCGCTGCTGAATTGACCGAATCAGATGTGCGGTCGGGTGGATGCCGTCAGCGCGTGATAGGCGGCGGTGGACATGGTGGCGATGATCGTCTCGTGGTCGAGCCCCTTGTGCAGCGTCGCGGCTGCGTTGAGCATCGAGAAGACGGTCTGGGTCAGTAGCCGCACCGCCGGGTCCGACAAATCGGGGCGCAGCACCGACACGACCGAGATCCATTCTTCGGCATAAAGATTCATGGCGCGACGGATTCGTCGTCGATCCGCCTCGGGAAATGCGTACTCGTTCTTGAGGAAGATCAGCGGGGTCGGAGGTCCTTCCACGACGCTGCGGATATGGAACTCCACCATGGCCGTCAGCGCGGCGTGCGGATCATCCTGTTCCTCGGCAACCTTGCGGGCGAACTCGTGCAGCGATCCGATGGGATTCTCCACGACGGCGATCAGCAGGGCCTGCTTGTTCTGGAAGTGACGATACAGACCTGGTGCCGAGATGCCCGCCTTCGCACATACCATTCCGACGGTGACCGAATCATAGGGATGCTCCAGGAAAAGCTCGGCCGCGACCTTCAACAGGAGCTCTCGCCGAGAACCCCTGGCGGATGGTCGGTCTTCAGTCATGCTCGTCACGATATCCCGCTCGCCCGCGCCGTTCGGTGGTGCGCCAATCTGCATCACTCGAACGGGCGTCATCGAAGTGTTCAGTTACCGGATATTAACATCGATGCGCGGATCAGGGCATGAGCGCGGTCGCGTCGACGAAGGCCGCGCACGTCGGGGCCGGCGGGTGCCGGGCAGAAGCGGTATCCGTTGACACCGACCACGCGACAGGATTATGTTAATCGATATTCACTTCGTGGCGGTGCTGCCGGTTCTCGGTCAATCGACTGCCGACCATCGACGGAGCGCCTCGACCCGCGCTGACCGAAACTGTCCGTCAAAACCTCGCTGAGAAGCCGATCTGAAGGGTGAGAATTCCGCTATGACACCGTCGGGTACCGGTAGAAGTGGTGGTAGTCCGGTGCTTTCGGCGCTGACGGACTTCGAGGCCGTCGATCGGACCTTTCCGCAAATGCTCTGCGACCGGGAACGAGTCGAGCCGGACACCGTCGCCTTCCAGAGGTGGGCCGGTGGTGCGATGCGCCCGACCACCTGGCGCAGCTATCTCGACGAAGTCCGCGCGATTGCGCTCGGTCTGCACGCGTTGGGCATCACCGCGGGTGACCGCGTGGCCATCCTGGCCGGCCCCCGCCCCGAATGGGTGATCGCGGCGCTGGCCATCCTGAGCGTCGGAGGCATCCCGGTCGGTGTCCACCAGACCAGTTCGCGCCCAGAGGTCCGGCACGTCCTGGAAAACAGCGGAGCCACCGCGATTTTCGTCGAAACCGGCGACGACGCGGCCAACGTGGCGGCGCTGGGCACCGATCTCGAGCAACTCCGGATCGCCGTCGGGCTGGAGGCAAGTCCGACGTTCGCAGCGGGCGGTCTGGACGTCCACACCTGGCAGCAATTGCGCACCGATGGCCGCCGGCTGGCCGCCGCGGACCCCATGCTCTTCGAGAAGCTGGTCGAGGCCGGCGACGTCGACCAACCGGCGGGACTGTTCTACACCTCCGGCTCAACGGGCGCGCCCAAGGGCGTCACGCACACCCACCGGACCATCCAGTACTCCGTGCTCGGCTTCGCCATGTCGTATCCCGAGATCGGGCGCACCCGTCACGATCTCGTCGGCTTCCTCGGGTTGTCACACGTTGCCCCGGCTCTCATCGCGGTGTACACGCCGATCATGACCCGACTGGTCGTCACCCACTGCAGCATCGAGGAACGGCTCCCAGCGCTGATCGGCGTGCGGCCGACCGCGGTGCTGTGGCCTCCACGCATGCACGAGAAGCTGGCCGCCGAGGCGCTGCAGGCACTGTCCGGTACCGGCCGGGCGTTCCGATTCTGCTACCGCCTGGCGATGTCGGTGGCCCGGCCGGTCAGCGCACGGCGCTGGCAGCAACGCGAACTGCCCTGGTATCTGCGGGCTGCCGACGCGGTCGCCCGCACAACGGTATTCGCCCCGCTGCTGGCGAAGGTGGGCATGGACCGCATCGAGGTGACCTGGACGGCCTCGGGAAGCATGACCCCCGATGTGGCGGCGCTGTGGCACATGTGGGGCCTTGACCTACGAGAGCTGTTCGGCACCACCGAAACGTGCGGATCGGTGCTGGCGCAATGGGATCGGTCCTTTCCGGCGCCTGGCACCATCGGCAAGTGTCTGCCGGATCCGCGCTGGCAACTGCGGGTTTCCACCGAGGGGGAACTGCTGCTTCGCAGTCCCTCCTTATTCGTCGGCTATTGGCAGAATCCCGAGGCGTCCGCGGCGGCCAGGTCGGACGGTTGGTACCGCACCGGGGATCTGGTGGAGCTCGCACCCGACGGCGAAGTGCGGATCATCGGCCGGTTGAAGGATGTCCTGAAGACCAGCGGCGGCAAGATGGTGAGCCCGCAACCTATCGAGGTGCGCCTGAAGGCCAGCCCGCTCATCGACGACGCCATCGTCGTGGGCGACGGACGCAAGTATCTCTCGGTGTTGTTGTGCGTGAGCCACGAGGCCAAGAGGCTGACCGCACGGGACCGGGACCACGCGCTGAGCGCGTTGCTCGAGGAGGTCAACGCCGAGCTCGCGCGACCCTGTCAACTGAAGAAGTACCGGGTCCTTCCGCGCGAGCTTTCGGCCGCAGCCGGCGAGCTCACGGCCAAGGGCACCATCCGGCGGGCAGCCATCCTGGCGGCGTTCAGCGATCTCGTCGACGAGATGTATGACGCCGGAGATCTCGACGCGATCGCCCGCGAGGCCCGCTATGCGGGACCGAACCGCAAGCGGTAGGTCACGCGCAGTCAGGCGAAGATGCCATGTGTGTTGGGTGCCGCATCCAGGATGTGCTGACTGATCAAGGGATTCAGCATGCCCAGCGATCCCCGTTTCAGGTCGCCCAGACAGGTGACGACATCGAGGAAGCGCTGCTGCTCCCTCCTGTCGATGATCCCCTCGGCAAGTTCGGTGAACTTCGCGACGTAATCGTTGCGCCGGAAGGGGCGCGCGCCCTGCGGGTGCGCGTCGGGCACGGCGAGCTCATCGATGATCACCGCGCCGGACTTCATCGTGATCGTCGCGCGTGCACCCGGCATCCGTTCGGCCGCATCCTCGACGAACGAGATCTGCCGGCGAAGGTACACCGTGTCGGCCCGCTGCGCTCGCTCCGAGGTGTAGGACTGGTCGTGATGCACGGCACCGTCCTGCAGCGCGACGGTGAACAGGTAGTCCACCGATCCAGCGAGCGTGTCGCGGGGCGCCGGGGAACCAGACCGGCATGGATCCGCCGGTCCGGCCGTCACGTCGGTGTCCTGCCGGGTGTGCAGGACAACGGACTCGATCGCCTCGACCCGGCCGATCCGGTCCCGCATCTTCAAAGCCAGATCGATCCAGGCTTGACCGCCGTAGGCCGCGGAATGCCTTCTGGGACAGCTGTCGAGAATCGCCGTCTTGGGGTCGCCGGGTTCCGGGAGTCGTGTCCGGCGGTCATGCTCGGTCAGCAGCCAGTCGGGTCCGTCGTCGTGGCCCCCGGGTGGTTCGGGGTGACGTTCGCCGTGCACGGCGCGGTCGACGGCTTCGATGGCCACCTTGCCGGCGTAGGCGGCCGAGTAGCCGCTGCGGCCGGCGGCGGTCAACTGCACCGTGCGGGTGAGGGCGGTGTAGATCGTCGCGGGGGACAACCGGAGCATGGTGCCCAGGCCCGCCGTCACCGCGGTGCTCAGCGGTTCGGGATGACCGACCGTCCGCTGGCGCGGATGGGTCCGCTGAGCCAGCGCGAGGTGCACCTCGTAGGCGGTCGCGATGCCGTTGACCAGATCGGCGCCGCGTAGCCCCGCCTGCTGGGCGACGGCCGTCAGCGCCGGAATGGCAGCGCCGGGATGCGCGTCAGGAGCGGCCGGAAACACGTCGTGCAGATCGAGATCGTGGACCGCGACACCGTTGGCGAAGGCGGCCCATTCGGCGGAGTAGGCGCCGTCGACACCGAAGATCGCCGCACCTGGCGTCCTCCGGTGTGCCCGGGCCTGGGCCCGCGCGAGCGTGGCGGGGCGCCGGCGCGCCGCGGCGGCGGCGACCGCGGCATTGTCGATGATGCGGTTGATCACCATGGCCCTGACCTCGGTCGACACCGCGGCGGGATCGGCGGCGACTTCCGCGATCCGCCAGGCCGGCCTGTTCCTGCGGGGCAGGTACTCGGCGGGCAATCGGACCTTACTCGGGCAAGTCATTCGGTGAACATCGTCCGGAATCGGCTGTCGTGGAAGATCAGTGGGGATACGTTTTCGTCGTCGGCGGCACTGACGACCTCCATCAGCACGACATCGTGATCGCCTGCGGTGATCGATGTGCTGATCCGACAGTCGAGCCAGGCGGCCGCGTCGGCGAGGAACACCGCGGAGGAATCGCTGGTGAACCACGTCAGTCCGGCAAAGCGATCGGCGTTCTTGGCCGCCAGCTGACGAGACAGTTGTGCGTGTCCTTCGGCGAGCACCGAGATTCCGACGTGATCTTGTCGCGACAACTGGGGCCACGTGGTCGAGGTGTGCTGCACACAGATCGACACCAAGGCGGGCTCCATCGACACCGGGGTGAACGAGGTGGCCACGATTCCCACCGGTTGACCGTCGCGCAACGCGCAGACCGCCGCCACGCCGGTCGGGTAGCGGCCGTAGAGCCTACGCAGCCGGGACATGTCGTGGACGGCGTCACCGGATCTTATTTCGGTGAAAGCGTTCATGTTTCCTCTTCCTCACGGGACGCACGGTCGTGTGCAGCAGACGATCCTGTCCGGCTGCGGATGTAGTCGGTGATCAGCCCGGTCACCGCGTCCAGGCAGGCATGGCCGATCGTAGGGTTGGCTCCGATGGGGTTGCCGAGAATGCCGTTGGGGGAGAACGCCTTGAGGCCATCGCTGAGCACGCGAGCCAGAAATGCGTCGTCGATACTGACCTGGTATCCGGGAACCAACCGGTCGGCGCGCACCCGTTCGGGATGCAGCGCGAGCATGACCGACGTTTCGGCGATATCGGCATGGCCGCCGACACTGGCGCCGTGTCCGGACGGCTCTGCCGCCGCACGCCAGGCGTCGAGGATCGCCTGGCTGCCGGTGTAGACGAGCACCGACAGCGGTGCCAGTGTGGCCGCCAGCCGCGCTTCGAACTCGCGCATCACCGGATAGTTCCCGATATGCCCGGAGAAGAGCACCAGGGTGCGAAACCCCGAATCCGCCACGCTCGCACCGTAGTCCGTACAGATGGCTTCCAGTGTCGAGGCGCGCAGCGACAGGGTTCCCGGGAAGCCGAGGTGATGTGGCGAGTACCCGACCCGGACCGTCGGCAGTACCAGCGCATCCCCGAGTTCGCGGGCCACCCGGATCGCGAGCTCGTCGGCATGATCGGCGTCCATCGACAGCGGCAGATGTGGGCCGTGCTGTTCCACGGCGGCGAGGGGCAGAATCGCGGTGCACGCTCCCTTTTCGATCGCGGCCGCCACCTCGTTGCTGGTCATCCGCTCGATCCGCACTTCGCGGCCGGTGTGGTCCACCGACGCCGACTCAGCCATTGTTCCGCCCCGGCAGCCGAGCTTGGCTCGAGATCTGAACCTGTTCCCGTGCCGGGTACATCTCGTCGATGAGGTCGGCGAACGAGGTGAGAACGACACCGCGCCTGATGGTCGATTTCAGGGTGAGCTCGCCGAGCTCGGCCGACAGGGCGCGTGGCAGCACGCGGAAATCCTTGAGCTGCAACGGCCGGGCCAGTTCGGCGTTCACCTGTTGAATCCATGCGTCCAGGGCGGCGCGCAGCTCCGGCGCCGGCATCGACCTGGCGTCGTCGCTGACGCCGAGCAGGACCGTCAGGTATTTGCGGCCTTCACCCACCACGATCGCCTCGTCGATCAACGGACTGGCCTTGAGCCGCACCTCGATGGGTTGCGGACTGACGGATTTTCCGCCGCTGGTCTTGAGGACATCCTTGATGCGGCC
This sequence comes from Mycolicibacterium cosmeticum, assembly GCF_000613185.1. NCBI lineage: Bacteria > Bacillati > Actinomycetota > Actinomycetes > Mycobacteriales > Mycobacteriaceae > Mycobacterium > Mycolicibacterium cosmeticum. The sequence goes on along the minus strand of NZ_CCBB010000002.1, from coordinate 658,681 downwards.
GATGATCGCCACCTCGCCGTCGGGACGGATCTCGACCAGATCCCCCGTTCCGTACCAACCGCCGGCGAGGGTCGCCTCGGTGGCCGCGGGGTCTTGCCAGTAGCCGGTGAACAGGCAGGGGCCCTTGACCTGGAACTCACCGTCGTCGCCGACCCGGACGGACCAGCGGGCATCGGGCAGGGATTTGCCGATCGTGCCCGGCGGATAGAAGGTCTTCTCCCATTGCACGAGGACAGGACCGCAGGTTTCGGTCGTCCCGTACATCTCGCGGAGGTCGACACCCCACATCTGCCATAACGCGGCGAGCTCGGGTGTCATGGCACCCGACGAGGTCCAGCTGACGGCAATGCGATCCATGCCGTAGGTCGCCCGCAGCGGTGTGAAAACCGTTCGTAGACAGAAGCGGTACAGCGCATCGAGGAATCCGGGCAGCGTCTTTCCGTCCCAGCGACGGGCGCAGACGGCGCGGGCCACCGTCATGGCCGCAGCGTAACGCGCCCGGAACAGCGGCCCGGACCGCCGGAGCTGGTCCAGCAATTCGCCGGCAAGTTTCTCGTACATGCGCGGCGGCCAGACGATCGCGGTGGGCCGAACGGCGGTGAGCACGGCCAGGCGCTCTTCCATCGTGCAGTAGGTGACGACGAGCCTGGTCATGATCGGCACGAAGACGTTCACCAACGCCGGCGCCACATGTGACAGCCCCAGGAACGCAACGGCGTCGTGCTGCACCCGGCCGATGTCCGGATACGCCATCGCGAACGCCAACACCGAGTACTGCAGCGAACGGTGGGTGTGGACCACGCCCTTGGGGTCTCCGGTGGACCCCGACGTCCAGAACAGGACCGCGGGCTGATCGATGTGACCGTCCGCGACGAGGACGCCGAACAGGCCCGGCTCGGCGGCCGTACGTGCCCACCCCATCTTCTGCAACGCTCGCCAGTCCGTTGATTGCACGTCGGCCGGAAGTCCGGCCGGGGGACAGTCGATTCCGATCGCGATGCGCAGGTGCGGTGCGTCCCCGGCCACCTCGGCAACTTTGCGCAGATCCGACTCGGTCTCGGCGAAGATCGCCGTGGCTTCGCTGATCTGGAGCACCCGTGCCAGTTCGGGGACCGAGCTGGTCGGATAGACGCCCACGAGCACCGCGCCGAGGCTGTGGATCGCCAGCGCGGCGATGACCCATTCGCGGCGCGTGGTGGAGATGATCGCGACTCGGTCACCGGCCCGGACACCGAGTTCGTACAGACCGACGGCGATCTGCTGGACCTCGGTGAGGTACTCGCCCCACGTCGTGGGACGCGCGATGCCGTCCTGCCAGGAGGCGAAGGCCACGGTATCGGGTTCGTGCGCCGCCCGATCGACCAGCAGTTGGGCGAAGGTTCGGGGCAGGGCCTCGAAGTTGTGGACACTCTGCAGGACAGGGATTGTGCCGGCGCTGTTGGCGTTCGGCGTGGCTGTCCGGGAAGTTCTCTCTGCGACCATTGTCTGCCTTCGTCCTCGGCGAGCTCGTTGGTGTTAGCGGTCTGTCGATTGGCGGCTCGAGGACACCTTGTCTCGATTCCATCCGGTGCGAAGTCCTGCCGCGACCGGATCCTCGAAGTAGTTCTTCGCGGCAGCGATCGTGTCGGCCAGCGACCGTTCATCCCGGGCGTCGTCCGGGTCGTTGACGCTGCGTTTGAGCGCGCTGTACAGAACCGGAGCCTTCGCGCCGGCGGCGCGCGCCACAGTGATGGCCGAAGTGAGCAAGGTGTCGGGCTCCTCGAGGCGGTCCACCAACCCGATCCTGACCGCCTCCTCCGCCGAGAACAGGTCCCCGGACAACACCATCGACCGGACGGCGCGGGCTCCGATGAGGCGCTCGGCTCGCTGGATGCCCTTGTCCGCGGGCAGCAGACCGTGGTTGATCTCGGGGAAGCCGAACCTGGCGTTCGGGGTCGCCAAGACGGTGTCGGCGAAAAGCGCGAGTTCCATGCCGCCCCCGACGCAATGCCCGTTGATGGCCGCGATGAGTGGGCGCGGGAATCGATCCAGCGCCACGAGCACGCCGTGGAAGTTGCGCATCCTTCCCTCGATCTCCGCCGGCCCCGTGCCCTCCAGTTCCTTGATGTCACCGCCGGCGGTGAAGAAGCGGGTACCTGCACCGGTGAGGACCACCGGTGCAGGTACGGCTTGGGCGGCCAACTCGGTGAAGAGCGTGCGCAGGCTGGCCACGAGGCTGTGATTCAACGCGTTCGCGGGCGGTCGGTCCATGGTGACGACCAGGACGCCGGAATGGTCGGTCCAGGTCAGTCCGGGGAGCGCACCGGTGGCGATCTCGGTCATGCGTTGCTGACTGTCTCCGGCGACGGTGCGGCATGATCGCCGTGTGCCGAGGGAAAGCGCGTCGGGCGCTTCTCTCGGAAGGCTTGCCGCGCCTCGAGATAGTCGGCGCCGGCGAAGTTGAGGGTTTCCAACGCGGCCGAGAGCTCCTGCTGCGGAAGCGCGTTGGTCAGCCAGCCGGTGTTCAGCGACCGTTTGGTCCACTGGATGGCGCGCTGCGAACCCAGGGCGAGATCGTCGGCGATCGCCAGGGCCCGTTCGAGCACCTTGTCTCGGGGCTCGACCAGGCTGACCAGTCCGATGCGTTCGGCCTCGATCCCCGTCAAGCGTGCCGAGGTCAGCTGGTAGTACTTGGCCTTCGCCATGCCGACCAGCAGCGGCCAGATGAGGGACGAGTGGTCTCCCGCGACGACCCCGATGCGGGTGTGTCCGTCCATGAGAACGGCGTCTTCGGCCGCGATGCTGATGTCGGCGAGCAATCCCAGCGACAGACCCCAACCGACGGCCGGTCCGTTGATCGCCGAGATGATCGGCTTGTCCATGTTCAGCGTTGTCATGATGCGCTTGCGTTCGGTTTCCATGAGCGCGATCGCGTCTTCCAGCGATGGATCGGGTTGCGCGACATCCATGCCCGTGCAGAAGCCGCGGCCGGCACCGGTGAAGACGGCCACCCGGGTCTGCGGGTCGCGGTCGATGTCGATCAGCAGATCACCCATCATCTCGAACATCGGCATGGTCAGTGCGTTCAGGTGCTCCGGCCGGTTGAGGGTCACCAAGAGCACGCCGTTGGGCTTGCGTTCGATGAGGAACTCTTCCGGATAGCGCGCGAAGATGTCGTTGCCGTTGCGGGTGCTCATCACGCCTCACCCGCGCCCGCGCCGACGCCACTGACTGCTGGTTGCTTCTGTTTCATGTTCTCCTCGAAGGCTTCTCGTTCGGCATAGTGAGCGGGACGGGCGGCGCGGATGTCGGCCAGGATGGCCTCCGGAGTGCGTGCGACGCCACGCGGATTCTTGAACTTCGGGATGACGTACTTCCCGAAGAGTTCGATCGACTTCATGAGCTCCTTGTGTGGCAGTCCGTCGATCCGCATGACCAGGGAATCCGCTCCCAGATCGGCGAACCGCTGGACTTGGGCGATGCAATCGTCGGGGTCGCCGACGATGAATCCGGACGAGTCTTCGAACATGTAACGCTCGTCGTTGAAGTCGAGGTGTTTCACCGCGCCCATGTACTGGTAGTCGCTGGACAGCTTCGACAGTCGCTCGTAGGCGTCGGTGGACAGGCCGACCGTCTCCTTGAGGCCCCGCGCCCACGTACGGGCCTCCTCGCGGGTCTCCGCACAGTGCATGCCGCCGCCGATCGCCACCAGTCGCTCGGCCTGCAGCGGATAGGTGTGCGTCGCCGAGGCCAGTGCGTCGTCGTAAAGGCGGATCATGTTCTCGACGAACTCGAAGCCGAGATAGAACCCGCCCACGATCGCGCCGATGCCGAGTTCGGCTGCTGCGCGGACGGATTCCGGGCTGCCGGTCGCCATGTGGATCGGGGGGTAGGGCGTTTGGACGCTTCGGGGCACCAGGCTGCGGGGCGGGATCTTGTAGTGCTCGCCGACGAAGGAGAAGACGTCGTCGTGCAGCGCGCGACGGATGACTTCGATCCCTTCGAGTTGCTGTGACTTGTTCTCCGAGGGGGACACCTCGAATGCGCGCAGTGCGAGCGTGGTGTTCCCCCGCCCGACGCCGAGTTCGACGCGACCGTGAGACAGCACGTCCTCGGTGGCCAATCGCTCGGCGACACGGATGGCGTGGTTGATCCGGGTGGGAAGCAGGGTGACCAGGTGGACGAACCGAATCCGGCTGGTCAGCGCCATCAGGTACGGGTACAGAACCTCGGGCGCGGACGTGGTGGCGGTACCGATGGCCAGATGCTGTTCGGAGGTGCCGAATGCGTCGAATCCCACCTCTTCGGCCAGGAGTACCTCGTCGATGAGTTCGCGATAGCGGTGCTCGTACGAGGCTCCCGGGGCCGTCTCGCCTTCGCTCATGAATATGAATCTCAAGGTCTTCTCCATCTCGCGGCTATGTGAATGAGCATTAACATAGAACGGGTGGTGGTCACTGTCAAGACGCAGGGGCGCCTGATGGCTCAATAACGCTGGGGTACAGCATGTTCAAACCGAAAGTAGGGTCGTCGGAGCCGAATCCGTCGTGCTGTCCCCGACGTTAATGAGCGACGTCGGGGTGAGGCCGAAGACGGTGTATGGTGGGCGCCTATGGCGTCCTCGGCGACAGCATCGATCACCGCAGAGACGGCGACCGCAGGCAAGGGCGAACCGCACACGCGTGGTTCCCGGCGGAAGCTGCTCGTCGATGCCGCCGCGGAACTTTTCCTGCACCATCCATACGACGCGGTGACGGTCGGCATGGTGGCCACCGAAGCGGGGATATCGGGACCGGGGCTGTACCGCCACTTTCAGAACAAGCAGGCGCTGCTGACGGCCGTGGTCGAGGAAGGGCTGCAGGAGCTGCATCGGTTCGCCCGGTCGACCGTCGACGCGGAACCCGATCCGCGTGCCGCACTGGCAACGATGATCGACTTCCATGTGAGATCCGTGATCGCCGATCCACCGCGGACTCTGATTTTCCTGAAGAACGAGCACGCGCTTCTCGAATCCGATCGGCGACGGATCCGCCGCGAGATGAATCAATATGCGCAGGAATGGGTTTTGGTTGTGCAACAACTCCGTCCAGATCTATCCGAACCCCAGGTCCGCCTGGTCACGCAGGCGGTGTTCGCCATGCTCAACTCGGTGGCCACGCTCAACAAGGGGCTGGACCGAGAAGAGATCGTCGCGACGATGTCGACCGCGGCGATGCAAGCCCTGACCTGCCACCGACCCACCGGCGCCGGTGGCTTGACTGCCCGACAAGTGAAAGCCGGCCTCCACGAACCGCAGGAGATATCGTGAGTGTTCTCGATCTGTTTCGGCTCGACGGCAAGGTTGTCATCGTCACCGGTGCCTCCTCGGGGCTCGGAGTGGCCTTCGCGCAGGCGTTCGCGGAAGCCGGGGCAGATGTCGCACTCGGTGCACGCCGCACCGAGAAGTTGGCGCGCACAGCAGAGCTGGTAACGGCAGCCGGTCGCCGGGCACTGCCCGTGGGGACCGATGTGGCCGACCCGGCTTCCTGCCAGAATCTGGTCGACGCGACCGTCGCCGAGTTCGGCAAGGTCGATGTGTTGGTCAACAACGCCGGTGTGGGCACCGCGGTGCCGGCAACCCGCGAGACTCCCGACGAGTTCCGTCAGGTGGTCGAGGTGAACTTGCACGGGTCCTACTGGATGGCACAAGCCTGCGGTCGGGTCATGCAGCCCGGTTCATCGGTGATCAACATCGCCAGTGTCCTCGGCATCACCACAGCCGGACTGCCGCAGGCAGCCTATTCCGCATCGAAAGCGGCGGTGATCGGTTTGACCCGAGATCTCGCCCAGCAGTGGGGATCCCGCAAGGGAATCCGGGTCAACTCGCTGGCACCCGGCTTCTTCGAATCGGAGATGACCGACGCCTATAAGCCTGGCTACCTCGACTCTCAGCTGACCCGGGTGATCCTCGGGCGCACCGGCGACCCGGCCGAGCTCGCGGCGACCGCAGTCTGGTTGGCATCGCCCGCCGGTGCTTACGTCACCGGGCAGACACTCGCCGTCGACGGGGGGCTGACCATCACTTGATGGTGCGGGAAGACATGATTACGCCGCCTGCACTTTCGGGGTTCGGACGGCCAGCACGAGGATCAGGGCGGCAAGGGCGATCACACCGGCCAGTCCCCAGGAGACGGCGAATCCGCTCCAGGGCGGTGGCGCGGCGGCATCGCCTCCGTCGACGGTGAGGGCGGCGCCGGACACTTGGGCGCCGATCGTGCCGGCCACCGCCTGGATCGCGAAGTTCAGACCGTTGAACTCGGTCACCTTGTTCGCCGGGACACCGGTGACCACGAGGTTCAGCGATTGAGTCATGGACACCGTCAGACCGAAGATGACGAACAAGGTCGCCATGAAGACGATGGCGATGCTGCCGCGGTGTCCGGCTGCCAGCATCAGTACCGTGCCACCCAGGATCGAGATCGGTCCGATGGACGAGGCCAACCGGGACCCGATCAATCTGTCCAGCACCGAGATGAGCGGCGCAGTGAGCCCGATCAGGGTGGTCGTCACCAGGATGACCGAGGTGAGGGTGGCTGACCCACCCAGGCCGTAACCCGTGGAGGCCGGCAACTGTGTCTGAATGGGAACGTTGATGAGTGTGGCGTTGATGCAGTAGCCGGCGAGGAACATCAGGCCTGACGACGCGATGACGGTGAAACTGCGCATGAGCCGCAGATCGATCAGCGGGTCGTCGGCGGTGAGCTCGACGCGGACGAAGGCGATGAGGGCCACCAGCCCGGCTCCGACCAGCAGCAGCAGTGGCGCCGACCGCCACTCCCATTCGGGCGCGAACGTGAGGGCCAGCAGAATGCACGCCAGCCCGGTGGCTAGCAGGACGCTGCCGGCGACGTCGATACTCGGTCGCTCGCCACCGGTGCCCACGGAGCGGGGCACGAAGCGCCACACCGCCGCCATGCAGCCGGCCAGTGCGATGAAGGGCACCCAGAACAACCATCGGTACGAGAGGTGGTCGGCGATCGGCCCCGCCACCATTGTTCCGGCTGCGGTGCTGCCGTAGATCGCGCCGACCAACATGCCGTTCGCCGATTTCGTCCGGGCCTCGCTCTGGGTGTCCCTGATGATGCCGATGGCGAGTGGGACGGTGCTGAGGCCTACACCTTGCAACAGCTGCCCGATGATCAGCATCTCGATGGATACCGATAGTGCCGACATCAGAGTTCCGGTCGCCACGATGGCAAGTACGCACAGCAGGGTGCGGCGTTTGTCCCATACCTCGCCCAGTCGGCTCGCGATGGGCGTCGCGATGGTGCCGGTGAGTAGCATGCCCGTGAGGACCCACGAGATCGTCGATCCGGGGACGTGGAATTGTTCTTGCAAGATCGGAAGCGCAGGCGGCGTGACCGATTCGTTCAGGCCCTTGAACGCGGCGACGCATGAAATCACTGCGGCGAGAATGGCACCCGCGCGTGCGCGTCGGTCGGCCGGTGCAACACGCGAGACACGGGAATCACGCAGGGACATCGGGTTGGTCCTCTCTGGGGTATGCAGATCAGCCGGGTCGGGGGCTGCTGAGGCCGACCCGGCCACGGTTGTTTCCTGAGTTGTCGACAGGTGGTCGACGTCCGGCTTATCCGGCAAGCCTGAAAGGCGCCCCGCAATGGCAGCAGTGCTGCGACGCAGAGGCTGATGGTGCGAGCTTAGGGTGACCCCTTCCAAGTGTGATTCACCGTTAACCTAGGACTGCGATGTGATGTTGTCAACAGTTTGTCGGCCGCACGGGTCTTGGCCGCGCTGTGAGGTGCCAGAAGTTCTTGTAGTCCAGTTGTTCTGCTGGTTGCGGCGCCTTACTGGCGCTTACTATCTGACCGCCGAACGAAGTCGCCGCCGTTTCCAGTACGTGAATAATCGTTAACGTATCGATCGGTGATTGACACGTCGACGATCCGATCGTTCACCACAACGTCCCATCGCCGCGCCGGTGTAAGGGTTGACGTCCGCCGAGCGTGCGGGTTACCTTGACCATGCATGCGACAACGCGTGCGGTGGTGACAACCTCACAGGTCAGCGAAGAGATTCGTTGGCCTGTTCTCGTTTCTCTTCGCTGTCGAGACAGTCGATATGAAGAGAGCGAGATCATGTTTGAGAAACCAGCCGAGTCGCGGTCGGTGCTGACGGTATTCATGTTGGTGAAGACCAACGCGGAATGGTTGGCGTTGCCGGTGGAGCAGCGTTACGCCGAGCTACTCGAGCACCTGCAGCCGGCACTCGACGCGCACCCAACTGTCCAGTTGCGTTGGTATGACACCGAGTTCTACAGCGCACGGGTGACGGACACGTGGATGTGGGAGACGTCCGACGCCCATGAGTACGAGCTCGTGGTGGAGGAGTTGCGCGAAACACCGCTGTGGGACCGCTATTTCAGCGTCGTCGAGATTCTCCCGGGTGTGCTGAATGCCTATGCCGACAACTACGGGAGAAGCGCGATTGGTAGCGCCCGTTCCGACTCGTGGAGGACATCATGAGGCGAATCGCACTCATCACCGGAGGAAACCGCGGCATCGGTCGCGCGGCGGCAGAGGCGCTCGCCGCCACCGGCACCGATGTGATCCTCACGTACCATTCCGATCGCGACGAGGCTCACGCAGTGGTGAACGACTTGCGGAAACACGGCTGCCATGCGGCTGCGCTGCACTTGGATACTACCCAGCACAACAGCTTTGGCCAGTTCCGTGACAACCTGCTCGTGGCACTGCGTGAAATGTCAACACAGGCGAAATTCGATATCTTGGTCAACAATGCCGGATTCGACGGTCGGACACCGTTCGGACAAACCGAAGCCGCCACCCTCGATGCGCTTTACAGCGTGCACGTCAAGGGTCCGATCCTGCTGACCGAACTACTCGAGCCCTACCTTCGCGACGGCGGCCGAATCCTGTTCATCTCCACCGGGCTCACCCGGTACGTGGCCAATCCGGTGTATTCGGTCTACGCATCCATGAAGGGAGCGATCGAGGTGTACACCAAGTACGCGGCCAAAGCCCTCGGCGGTCGGGGCATCACCGTAAATGCCCTTGCTCCAGGGGCGACGGCGACGGACTTCGGTGGCGGGATGATCCGCGATGACGACGACTATCGCGCGCTGGTCACACGCAACCATGCCTTCGGCCGGGTCGGCGAGCCGACCGACATCGGAGATGCGATATGTGCCATCACGGCCAGGTCGGCCGGTTGGATCACTGCGCAGCGCATCGAGGCGTCCGGCGGCCAGAGCTTGTAGGTACCGTCCTCAGCCGTTGTCCCGCCACGTGAGTATCTGCTTGAGGGACGTGAGGTCGTAACCATTGTCGGAGGTCAGCTCGGTCTGGAACAAGGTGACTCCGGCCTCGCGAAAGGCATCGGCACTGTCGGGGTTTTCCCACAGCGTGGAACGCTCGATGTCGGCGCCGTTGCGGCCGAACGACGCCGCCAGCTCGTCGACGCGGTCGCTGGACTTGCGGAAGGCATCGAGTTCCTGGAACGCGTGCCAGATGTCGGCGTGCCGTGCGACGGCGGGCAGCGAGCGTTTCGGGCCCGTGCCGCCGATCAGGATCGGCAGCTTGCGCACGGGCGGTGGGATCAGGGCCGCGAGCCGGTTCTCGATGCGGATCAAACTCTCGTCGAACAGGTCGAACCGGGAGCCGAAGGTGCCGAAGTCGTAACCATAGGTGGTGTAGTCCTTTTCGTACCATCCCGCGCCGAGGCCGAGGATGAGCCGGCCGCCGCTGATGTGGTCGACAGTGCGTGCCATGTCGGCGAGCAGGTCCGCGTTGCGGTAGCCGACGCCGGTGACGAGGAGCCCGATCTCGGCGTGTGAGGTGATCTCACCCCACGACGCGAGCGCGGTCCAACCCTCGAAGTTGGCGACGTCGGGCTGTTGGTCGGACAGGATCGGCTTGCCGTCGACGATGGCCTCCAGCGCCGGGCGGTGGAAGTGGTCGTAACCGAAGATCACGTCGACACCGAGGTCGTCGGCGGCCAGGACGGCGTCGCGCCACGTGCGGTAGTCAGGCGTACCGCCGGGCTGGATCTGTACGGCGACGCGGACGGGACGGGTCATGAATACTCCTGGGTCGGGGGAGGGCGACTCTTGGCGCAAGCTCACCGGGCGAAAATTTATTCCGGCCCGACCGGGGGAGTGCTCGTATTCGGCCGACCTATCCCAGGATCGCCCGTGCTGCCCGTTCCGCGACCAGCATGACCGGCGCGTTGGTGTTCCCGGAGGTGATGGTGGGCATCGCCGAGGCGTCGACCACCCGCAGGCCGGCGACGCGGTACACGCGGCAATCGGTATCGAGCACCGTGGCGGCCGAGCGCGGAACACCCTTGCTGTCAAAGGCTCCCATGGCGCAGGTACCCACCGGGTGGAAGATCGTCGTACCGAGTTCGCCGGCCGCCTGCTGCAGGTCCTCGTCGCTCACCAGTTGTGGACCGGGGAGCAGCTCTTGCGGGCCGTACCGGGCCAGCGGAGTGGCCGCCATGATCTGCCTGGTCATCCGGAGGCCTTGCACGGCGACGCGACGATCGCTGTCGGTGGACAGGTAATTGCAGGAGATCTTCGGGTTGGTCAACGGGTCCGCGCCGGCCAGCCGCACGTGGCCACGTGAGGTGGGGCGCAGATTGCACACCGAGGGCGTGATCGCTGCGAAGGGGTGCAGCGGGTCGCCGAACTTGGGTAAGGACAACGGCTGCACATGCCACTCCAGATCGGGACTGGCCAGTGCCGGATCGCTCTTGGCGAAGGCCCCCAAGGTGGACGGCGGCATGGTCAGCGGTCCCGAGCGCAGCATCGCGTATTGAAGCCCCATGCCACCACGGGTGATCCAGTTTCGGTACAGCGTGTTGACGGTCCGGGCACCCCGAATCCGGTACACGGTGCGCAGCTGCAGATGGTCCTGGAGATTTTCCCCCACACCGGGCAGGTCGACGGCAACCGGCACGTGATGCCGGGCGAGTAGCTCCGCCGGCCCCAGACCCGAGACCTGCATGAGGTGCGGCGACCCGATCGCTCCGGCGCTGAGGATCACTTCGTTGCGGGCACGAACGTCGAGCAGCCGGCCGTCTTTGAGCAGCCGCACCCCCGTGGCGCGGTGCGCGGCCGTGGTCCACGCACCGCTGCGCTGATGCTCGGGGACCTGGTCGTCGAGCAGCAGCGCGATGGCCTGGGTGCGGGTGTAGACGGTGAGGTTGGGTCGGTGGGCGATGGGATGCAGGAAAGCATCGGCCATCGACCAGCGCCGGCCACGTCGTTGATTGACGTGGAAGTACGCGCTGCCGGAGTTGTCGCCCCTGTTGAACTCGTCGATCGGGGAGATGCCCACCTGAGCAGCGGCGGCCTGCCAGGCATCCAGGATCTTCCAGCGCACCCGCGGCCGCTCCACACGGATCTCGCCACCCACACCGTGCCAGTCGTCGGCTCCGCCGAAGTAGTCCTCCAACTGCTTGTAGATCGTCAGCGTCTCGCCGGGCATGTCCGGACCACCCCAGCGCCAGCGTTCGTCGCCGGTGGCCTGTGCCCACAGGTCGTAGTCGGTGGCCTGGCCGCGCATGTGGATCATGGCGTTGATCGAGGAGCAGCCGCCGATCACGCGGCCGCGTGCGTAGATGATGCTGCGGCCGGCCAGACCAGGGTCGGGTTCGGTCGTGAAACACCAGTCCGTGCGCGGGTTGGCGATGGTGTACAGGTAGCCCACCGGCACCTTGATCCAGAACCAGTCGTCCTTGCCGCCGGCCTCGATCAGCAGCACCCGGTGATCCGGGTTGGCGCTGAGGCGATTGGCGAGCAGGCAGCCCGCACTGCCCGCTCCCACGATGACGAAGTCGAACTCGGCGGCAGGGGTCATGCGAGCGTCAATCTGGCCATGCCGTTGACCGGACCGTGCCCCCGGCCCAGCGGGTAGGCGGCGCGGATACAGTCGGTGACCCAGAGCTTCCCGAAGCGGACCGCTTCGGGAACGGAATAGCCGTGGGCCAGTGCTGCGGTGATCGCCGCGGCAAGGTTGTCGCCGGCGCCATGATCGTGCGGGGTGTCGACGCGGGTGGCGGTGAACTCGTGGAACTGCGAGCCGTCGAAGAGAAGATCGCAACTGGTGCGCGAGGCCCGCAGGTGCCCACCCTTGACGAGCGCCCACCGCGGTCCCAGCGCGTGCAGCGCCCGAGCCGCGTCGTGTTGGCTGTCGTCGTCGACGACATCGATGCCCACGAGCAGGCGCACTTCGTCGAGGTTGGGTGTCACCAACGTGGCCAACGGGATCAGGTCATCGCGGATGGCGTCGAGCGCACTGGGGTGCAGAAGTGGCTCACCGACGTTGGACGCGCAGACCGGATCGACGACCAACGGCACCGTTGTGTCGAGCCCTTCGGACCTCCAGGTCGCCACGATGGTCTCGATGATCTCGCTGGACGGCAGCATGCCGGTCTTGGCCGCCTCGATACCGATATCAGAGGCCACCGCACTGATCTGCCCGGCGACGATGTCCACGGGAATCTCGTGGAACTTCTTGACACCCAACGTGTTCTGCACCGTGACGGCTGTCACCGCCGCGCATCCATGAACACCCAGCATCGCGAAAGCGCGTAGGTCGGCCTGCAGACCTGCGCTGCCGCCGGAATCGGACCCGGCGATCGTCATGACCCGATGGGGAGTGTGTCCCGGCGGCGGCAGCGGAAGGGCGTGGGCGTCGGCCATGGCTCATTGTATCGAGGGTTGTTCGATAGCTGAGTGAGGTTGTTGCGTCATTCTGCGGCGGCCCACGAGCACAGCAACGACAGCGACTCGGCGCTCGCAGAGCCCGCGTCGGCGTGGTACACGACCAATTCCTGACCGGGGCTTGAGCGTACGTCGAACGTCTGCATCGTCAACGTCATCTTTCCGACCACGGGATGTCGAAAGGTCTTTTGCTGCAGCGATTTCCGTCGAGCATCGTGGCGAGTCCACAGCTGTGCGAATTCCGGACTGGCCGCCAGCAATTCGTCGCGCACGGTTCGAAGGCGGACGTCGTTGGGCGCCAGCCCGAAACCATGCCGGAAACTGGCCACCGCGTCCTCGGCGACGACCGACCAGTTGCAGTAGAAGGTGTGGGCGTCGGGTTCGGTGAAGATGACGTGCATCAGGTTCCTGGAGTGCGTCCACTGCAGGAACATGGCATCAGCGATCCGATTACTGGCGAGGACGTCGAAGGCTCGGTTGTAGACGAACGCGGGATTGAGCGGCCACATGTCGAGGAGGTCGAGTAGTGCTGGGTCGACCCGAGAGCTGACGCTGCCACGTTCTTGAGGGCTCAGACCTGCCAGCCGGAACAGGTGTTCGCGAGCGTCGTCGGCGAGCTGCAGGACAACGGACAACGCGTCGACGACCTGCGGCGACGGGTGACGCTCCCGGCCCTGCTCGAGCCGCATGTAGTAATCGACGCTCATCCCGGCGAGCAGCGCGACTTCTTCTCGGCGCAGTCCACTGACTCGGCGCACGCCCGCGCTGGGAAGACCGACATCGGCCGGGGACACCTCGGCGCGGCGTGCTCGCAAGTACTGCCCGAGACCGTCGCTGCCCATGCCGACAGTCTAAGTGTCGCGTTGACCGGTCGATTCCTGGCTGCGTCGTCCACGATGGTGGGTGCGCTGCGGCCACCCTGTTCTCGCGCTGACTGACTAGCGTCGGTGGGCGAACGACGAAGTGGGAGGAAGGATCACACTCAATGGTCAGTTACCGGCTTGTCGGACGGTCGGGGCTTCGCGTACACCCCCTATCGCTGGGGACGATGACCTTCGGTACGCGATGGGGGTGGGGCGCCGACCGCGACACCGCCGAACAGATCTTCGACGCCTACGTCGAGCGCGGCGGTAATCTGATCGACACCGCGGTCAACTACACCGATGGCGAATCCGAACAACTGGTCGGTGAACTCATCGCTCCCCGCCGCGAGCAACTCGTCCTATCGACGAAATACACCATGTCGCGCAGGCCCGATGACGCCAACTCCGGCGGAAACCACCGACTGAACATGATCCGGTCGGTCGAGACCAGTCTGCGGCAGTTGGCCACCGATCGCATCGATCTGCTGTACGTGCACGCGTGGGACTTCACCACCTCGCCAGACGAGGTCATGCGCGGCCTCGACGACCTGGTCCGCTCCGGCAAGGTGGTGTACGTCGGCATCTCCGACACGCCGGCCTGGCGCATAGCCCAGATGCAGACCCTCGCCGATCTGCGCGGGTGGACGCCACTCGTCGCCCTGCAGATCGAATACAGCCTCGTGCAGCGCACCGTCGAGCATGAATTGATCCCGATGGCAGCCGAATTGGGTCTCGGCATCATGCCATGGTCACCGCTCGGCGGAGGCGTGTTGACCGGCAAGTACACCGAGGACCACCTCGAACACCAGGCCACCGACTCGGCAGCGGGTACCCGCCCCGGCGTGATCGCCTCCAGCGGGAACATGACGCGACGCGCACTGGGCATCGCCGACGTCGTCCGATCGATCGCAACCGAGATCGACGCGACCCCGGCGCAGGTGGCACTGGCCTGGGTGTTGCAGCAACCGGCCGTCACCTCGCCGATCATCGGGGCGCGCACGGTGTCCCAGGCCGTGCAGAACCTCCAGGCGCTCGACATCACCCTCGGAGATGACCAGTTGGCTCGTCTCGACAAGGCCAGTGACCCCGGCGCGATCTTCCCCGGCAAGTTCCTGGCGAGATCCATGACGAAGAAGTTGATCTTCGGTGCGACCGCGATCGACTTCAGCCGCCCCGCGGCGCGTATCCCGTTCTAGTCATCGCAGGAACGGTCGCCGTAGTGCACGGCGAGCAGGATCGACGAAAGAGAGGTGGGTTCGATGTCCATTCTGATGGTCACCTACGTTGGTGACAGCACCAGCCGGTTCGACCGGAAATATTATGACACGCAGCATATTTCGCTCGTGCAGCAGGCATGGGGTCAGTTCGGTCTGCAGCGCACCGAAGTGTTCTACGCCGTGGATGCCGGTCAGTACCCGGATGTGGTGGTGATGTGTCTGTGTCACTTCGCCGACCGTGCAGGCCTGGACCGTGCGCTGGCGGCCGCCGAGTCGGAGTCCGTCGTGGCCGACATCGCGTCGTTCACCGATATCACGCCGATGAGGACCATCATCGCGGCTGCCGCCTCGTGACGTCACTGGGTGTACCGCACCCAGTGTGTACGCACATTCCCTGATTATCTTTGACAACACAGTGTCGCAACGTGGAAAGGAACGATCGTGCAGCGCACCACTCTCGGCGGTCTGGACGTGTCAGCTCAGGGACTGGGCTGCATGGGGATGAGCGAGTATTACGGTGCCGCCGACTGGGACACCAGCATCGCCACCATCGGCCATGCCATCGACATCGGGATCACCTTGCTCGACACCGCCGATCAGTACGGTTCGGGCCACAACGAGGTGCTGGTGGGCCGCGGGATCGTCGGCCGGCGCGACGATGTCCAGATTGCCACGAAGTTCGGCATCGACCGCAGCGGCGGTGACGACAACAGGGTCTATCGCGGTGATCCGCCGTATGTGAAGCGGTCCTGCGACGCCTCGCTGCTGCGGCTGGGCGTCGACCACATCGACCTCTACTACCTGCACCGGCCCCCGCAGAACACCGAAATCGAGGAGACGGTCGGTGCGATGGCCGAACTGGTGCAGGCCGGCAAGGTCCGCTACTTGGGTCTGAGCGAGGTCAGTGCCGAGTTGTTGCGCCGTGCCCACGCGGTGCACCCGATCGCCGCCGTGCAGAGCGAATATTCCTTGTGGACACGCGATGTCGAGCAGGTGACCCCGGTGATGGCCGAGCTGGGCATCGGCCTGGTGCCGTACGCGCCGCTGGGCCGGGGTTTCCTCACCGGGGCGGTGCAGACGGCACAGTTGGACGCCAATGACTTCCGCGCCCGGAATCCGCGGTTCACCGGTGCCGCCAGTCGGCAGAATCAGGTCATCGCCGACACCGTCCGCACGGTCGCCGAGCGGCTCGGCGTGCTGCCGGCCCAGGTCGCCCTGGCCTGGGTGTATGCGCAGGCGCAGCGGTTGGGCGTTTCGGTGGTACCGATCCCCGGAACCCGGCACGCCACTCGGCTGGACGAGAACGCCGCCTCGGTCGATGTCGAGCTCGATGATGACGCGCTTGCCCAACTTCAACCCCTCAGCGACATGGTCGTGGGCGGGCGCTACGCCGATCACGGCGTGCGCTGAGAAGCCGCGGTGCGCCGGGAGCGGGAACCCCGACGGCTCAGGACAATTCGGGCGCAGGCAGCGGCAACACGCTCGCGCCTTCCGGGCGCAGCCCGTCGAAGATGATCGCCAGGTAGCGCCGCCACAAGTCGGGGGGCGGATCGGGGAGACCGTCCATCACGTGCACCGGTGCGCACATCAACAGGAAGACGTCGGTTCCGGTGACATCCGGGCGGATCGCGCCGGCGGCGCGGGCGTTGGCCACGAGCGTCTCCACGCCGGCATGCACCTCGTCGCGGATGGCGACCACCCGGGCGTCGCTCGCGCTGTACGTCTGCAGGTAGGTCAGATCGTGCTGGCGTCGCTGATCCGCGGCGATGGTGAGGAATTCCAGCAGCGCCGCACCGGGATCAGGGGCGTCGGCCAACCTGTGCGCGGCATCGGTGAGGGTAACCAGGCGCTCGCAGACCAGTGCGGCGATCAGATCGTCTTTGCAGGCGAAGTGCCGGAACACCGTGCCCTTGGCGACCCCTGCGCGACGAGCGATATCCGCCACCGAGGCCTCCACGCCGCGCTCGGCGAACACCTCCTCGGCGGCGGCCAGGAGTGATTCGCGGTTGCGCGCAGCATCGGCACGCAGGGTGCGAGGGGGCGATGGCACCCTCGCATGCTACCAAGTTGACCGCATGGTCATCTTGTGCCTACCCTGGCCAACATGACCGATCGGTCATCTTTGACTAGGCTCGAGTACTGCGGAGGACAGATGAAACTGGCAGGCGCCACAGCGTTGGTTACCGGCTCCAATCGCGGGATCGGAGCGTCGTTCGCCACCGAACTCCGGCGTCGCGGGGCCAAGGTGTACGCCACGGCGCGCCGGCCCGAACTCGTCGACCTTCCGGGGGCCGAGGTGCTGCGCCTGGACATCCTTGACCCGGACTCGGTGCGGGACGCCGCCGAGATCGCCGGTGACGTCGACATCCTGATAAACAATGCGGCCGACACCGCGGGCGGCAACCTCGTGACCGGCGACATCCAGGCCATCAGGCACGTGATGGAGTCGAACTACTTCGGCACGCTGAATGTCATCCGGGCGTTCGCGCCGATTCTTGCGCGCAACGGCGGGGGAGCCATCGTCAACGTGCTGTCAGCAGCCGCGTGGCTCACGGTCGACGGCAACACCGCCTACGCCGCGGCCAAGTCGGCCGAGTGGGGGCTGACCAACGGTGTGCGCCTCGAATTGGCCGAGCAGGGAACACAAGTCGTCGGCCTCATGCCCGGTCTCATTGGTACTCAGACCCTGTACGACTTCGCCCAAAAGGCCGGGATCGAGTT
The DNA here is from genome assembly GCF_000613185.1 of Mycolicibacterium cosmeticum. Classification (NCBI taxonomy): domain Bacteria; kingdom Bacillati; phylum Actinomycetota; class Actinomycetes; order Mycobacteriales; family Mycobacteriaceae; genus Mycobacterium; species Mycolicibacterium cosmeticum. The sequence goes on along the minus strand of NZ_CCBB010000002.1, from coordinate 641,156 downwards.
CCCCGACGGCGCGGTCACCGAACCGGCGGCACTTGTCGAGTTGGCCCTCGACGGGCTGGAGGCGGGCGAGATCGAGATCGCCGATGCGATCGGGTTGCAGGCCAAGGCCACGCTGGCCGGACCCCCGCAGGCCTTCGCCCTCTGAGACCAGGGGCGGAGAAGTGGTAACCGGGTCGCGGCCGCGGCAACGTCGGTTCGTGCCCGACACCCTGCGATACGTGGGTTAAGGGGTTCGTGGGGTGAGGTCGATGACGATCTTGCCGATCGGCCCGCGGTCGAGGTGATCGAGTGCAGCTGGGAGGTCGGCCATCGGGTAACGGGTGTCGATGGCCGGTTTCATTTCTGCCCGATCGATTGCGGTGATGAGGCGTTCGAGTGAGCGGCGGTGACCGGTGCCGATGCCGTGGATGGTGACGTCTTTGAGCATGAGCGGCATGGCAGGAGCGCTGACGTCGAATCCTGCCAGGGCGCCAATTTGCAGGATGGTTCCGCCGACGGCGGCCACCTCAACGGCCTGACCGAGGTGGGCTCCTCCGACGATCTCGAGGACATGGTCGGCGCCGTGGTCGTGAGTGAGGGTGTAGATCGCCTGCACCCAGTCCTCTCGGTGGCGATCGATGAGATGGTCGGCCCCCATCGCCCGCGCTGTGTCCAACTTGTCCGGACTTCCGGACACGATGACCTGAGCCCCCTGCATCTTGGCGATCTGCACACCGAAGAGGGATACCCCGCCGGTACCTTCGATCAGCACGATCTGCCCGGGGCGCACCCGGGAGCGTTCGACGAGGGCGAACCACGCGGTAACCCCCGCGCACGGCAGTGTGCTGGCCTCGGTGGGTGTCAGCGTCCTCGGCGCCTCCACGAGCCAGTCCTGCGGAAGTGCAACGTATTCCGCGAGGACACCGGGATAGTAACCGCCGAGGGTGCGATAGGCCGGCGTACGGGCGTCGCCGCCGCGCTCACCGTCGATCCAATCGGGGGTGAAGGTGGAGATAACGCGATCGCCGACCTGGAACCGGGTCACCGCCTCGCCGAGGCGACCACTGTGCCGGCGAGGTCCGAGCCAGGTGTGAAGGGGAATTTCAGCGGCAACCCGCGCCCGGACTCGATCACCATCTTGTCGCGGTAGTTCAGTGATACGGCTGCCACTTCCACGAGTACTTGCCCAAATGACGGCTCTGGGACTGCTACGTCTCGCAGGGCGAGGTTTTCGCGACCGATGCCATCCAGCTCCCAACGCAGCACTCTTGCCTCCCGGAAATGAAGTGATCTGGCTACAGAAAGCCGGATGGACACACCCGCTTTTCGGTGATCCCGCCGTTCGGCGAGTTGCCGGCTGTCAGTGACAACCGGAAGCTGCCGGCAACGATTCCATCCCGGCCTGGATGCCGGTCCCGGCCCCCGGGTCTCAGACGGCGAGCGTCTGCGAGCGGTGTGACGTGCCTGCGGTCATCAAGTGTGCGCTGTGATCGTTGTGGTTGTGTGGCTCGCCGAGGTCGAAGCCGCTGGCTCCGTCGAGAGTGTCAATCTGCCGTTCGGTGAGGGTGAGCTGCAGCGCGTCCAAGCTGACGGTAACTTGGAGAGGTGAACTGGCGCCGATGATCGGCGCAATTGTCGTCGAAGATCGCCGCGCGCGATCCAACACCCACGCATAGCCGATGACCGCGGGGGCGACGCCGGCCTCGCGCGCAACGTTGTGGACTGCTCGGTGCACGCTCATGTCGCGGGTGCCCGGACGTCCCCTGTCCGTCCAATGAACGAGATGCGAAGTCGGGTTGGGGTCGTTGCGGGCAAGGAATCCGCCTCCCAGCGGTGACCACGCTGCCACCCCTAGACCGAGCGCCTCGGCGCAGGGCAGTAGCTCGCGTTCGGCATCGCGCTCGGCGACGCCGTACTCGAAGGTGACGGCGGTCAGTGGCGCCGAATTCCGCAACTCGGCGACGGTAGCGGCACGCGCGTTACGCCAGGCAGGGTAGTTGCCGAGTCCAATATGGAGCACTTTGCCGCTTCGAACCAGATTGTCCAGTGCGGCCATCACTTCGTCGACGGGAACGTCCGGATCGTTGCCGTGTGTCCAATACAAGTCGATGTAGTCCGTGCGCAGGCGACGTAAGCTTCCCTCGACAGCAGTGATCATCGCCTTCCTGCCGTTGCCTCTGCGGGAGAATCCCTCTGAACGTCGAATCCCTACGCCGTACTTGGTGGCGATGATGTAGTCGTCGCGATCCCCGGCCACGAAGTCGCCGACGACCTTTTCGGACTCGCCCCCTTGGTAGCTTTCGGCGGTGTCGATGAACCGACCGCCGGCGTCGGCATAGGCAGCGAGTGTGTCCAGCGCGGTACTGCGGTCCACTATCCCTCCGAAAAACCCTGTGCCAAGGCATAGTTCGGAGACACGCAGGCTGCTTCGAGTACCGAAGAGTCGGTATTGCACAGACCACCTTCTATCTCTCGTTGCGCACCGGCAGGTGCGAATTTCCGACGTGGATGCGGCAGGCCAAGCCGAGCCGGCCGTTGAGCTCCAGCATCACTGTGGTTACACACGAAAAATCATTTATAACACTGAACGATTGTATGGAGCATACTATCTCTTCGCGTTAGACTATCCGGGTGCCTACGGAATCGATCCTCACGGTTCACCGCGACGAACCCGGGTTGATGCTTGCTCTTCTCGGTCAAGAGGCGATGCGTCGCCTCCGGGACGCTCACACCCAAAACGGTCTGAGTCCGCGGCAGTTTGAGCTGCTCGGCATCCTGTACGAACGCGGACCCGTGGGGCAAGGGGAGTTGGGCGCGCTGACCGGTATCGTGGCCAGCGCTCTGGTGAGCTACCTCAATCCCCTCGAAGAGGCACAACTCATCACACGCCGACGCGACCCCCACGACCGCCGTAAGCACGTCGTCGCCCTCACCGGGAAGGGGAGATCGCGTCTGCAGGCCGCTTCACAGGCGCAGCGTGACGCCGAGGACCAACTCTTGTTGGCTCTCACGACGAAACAACGCGCGCAATTGCGCGACCTGCTCAAACGGCTTCGCGACAGCCTAGTTGTACTGACCTGAGAGGTTAGGTACGCGGGTGGCGGGTGGTTGGCCGCCGAGTGCGGTGTGGCCGCGGTGGTGATTGTAGGTGTGCAGCCAGCGGGGGTACTCGGCGCAGCGTTCGGCGTCGTTGGTGTAGAGCCGGGCGTAGGCCCATTCGTCGGCCAGAGTGCGATGGAAGCGCTCTACTTTGCCGTTGGTTTGCGGTCGGTAGGGTCGGGTTCGGCGGTGTTCGATGTCGCCCAGTGCATCGCGGAATGTGTGCGACCTGTAGCAAGAGCCGTTGTCGGTCAACACTTTCCGTACGGTGATACCGCACTCGGTGAACCAGGTGTTGGCCCGGTTCCAGAACCCAGCTGCGGTCTCTTTGCGCTCGTCGGGCAGTAACTCGCTGTAGGCCAGTCGCGAGTATCCATCGATAGCGGTGTGCAGGAAGTGATAGCCCCGAGTGGGATTGTGGTACTTGCTCATCACCCCGCTGCTTTTGTCGGCCTGGGTGTTGCGTCGCCCGGCAGCGCGGCCCAGCATGCGCCAGCCGCCGCCGGTGGGGATCTTGCCCAACTTTTTGACATCGATATGGACCAGGTCTCCGGCGGATGCGGATTCAATCCGGCGGATGACCCGGCCGGTGGGGCGGTCCAGCCAGCGCAGGCGGGCCAGGCCGTAGCGGGTCAGCACCCGGTGCACAGTGGAGGGGTGAAGGCCCAGTAGATAGCCGATCCGTGCAGGCCCTCAACGCCGGATGACACGCACCTTGATGATTCGCCGCTCGGTGCGAGTTGGCGTTTGATTCGGACTGCGGTGCGGTCGTGAACTGCGGTCAGCCATGCCGGCCGGCCCGAGTTCGCGATACCGCGAGGCCCACCGCTGGGTCGTGGTAACCGCGACCTGAAATCGCTCGGCCGCCCGGCGCAGCGACCACCCTTCCTCGACAACACAACGAGCCAACCTCAGACGACCGGTTTCTGACAAAGGGGCATTACGGTGAGACACGAAGACCTCCGAGTCGTGGGGAGCGTTCCTAGACAGCTCGCACTCCACTCGGAGGTCTTCGTCATGTCACCACGCCACGCCGTACCTAACGTCCATGGTCAGTACACCTAGTTCAAGGCGAAAAGCACTGTGCTACACCAGGGTCATTGGATCCTGCAGAAAGATAGTGACCTCGTCGTTGTAGACATCCATCCAATGGAGAGGGCGGAGAAATCAATGGATGCCCATCGAGCACCACCGTCGATCGCCGCCGAACTCAAATGCTGGCCCTAGGTTTCGGCGGAGCTGTTCGCGTTCAGCCTGGCGACTATGAGATGCGACTCGGTCACCACTTGGGCCACCGATAGGAGCAGAGGACCGATGAATCTGGACACGGGCAAACGCGAAAGATGTTGGTCCACCTGGATAACCGCGTCCTGGTAACCCGCACTTGGAGGCCGGGTCCGCGCCGCGGATGGGGATCACCACTGCCTGAAGCTCTGAGCCGAGACGAAGAAGCCGTGCTCGCCACGGGTGCAGGTGACGCCGTCAATCCGTGAGACGCACAGTGTGCCCGCGGCGATGAGGCTGTGTCCGTAGGGGAGCACCTTCTGATCGGCAGTCGCGTTGAAGAGCCCCTGGTTGAAGCACGACGGCGTGATGATGCCGCTGTCCTCGACGTAGTAACCCTTGGACAGCTCGTCGCGGGGCATGCTGGCGTGATCGCAGTCCGCCCCCGGCGGTATCGCGGTCGAGTCGAATACCTGACAGCCCGTGATGCGGTGATCCAGGCCGCAGGCAATATTCCGGCTCGGGGTGACGAAGAATACGCCCGCATCCGACACGGTGTAGTCGGCGGGATCCGCCGCCCGCACCTCGTCCTCGGGCGCTGGGGTGGCTGTCGGTGCGACGGTGCCTCCCGGGCTCGACGCTGCCGTCTCGCCGGTGGAGAGTCGGGAGGAGACAGTGGATGACGGGGTGCCGTCGTGGGTCCCACAGGCGGTCAGCGCGATGGCAACGGCGAGCGACACGTTGAGTCGCGAGAACCTCATCCTCCCAGTGTCGTACGGGAAAGACCCAGTCTCAATCATGCATGCGACAGGATTACCGTCGCATACCACGCGACGGGCGGCCCGGAAGTGGAGTTGTTAACCCACCAAGGCGGGCGTACGTTCGCACTCGGCTTCGAGGAAGCGGGATGACATGGAACAGTGGACACATTTTTCAGTCGTCGTCGAAAATGAGTGTCTCTGGCGGGTCACGTTCGATAACCCGCCGATCAATCTGGTGACGCCAAAGGTGTCCTGCGCCGAGCTAGACGCTGTTCAGACGGGGATTCGAGGCAGATTAGACGAGCGAGTTGTACATTCAACTCCAGCAAACCGGACTGTGGTCGGCAGTCTTCGCTAGCCGGCAGTCCCCGGCCATTGCGCGGTGAGGACGTCTGGTGTCCAGGAGGGCCACGCGGGGGAGCCGACCACGAATCCTGAGCTCATCTGTGTGACCACGCGAGGGCCGCGAGAAGCACTGTTGTCGTAGAACGTTGCGGCGTCGGCCCGCTGCGCGGCGAGCACGACGAGGCTCCAAAGCCGTTGGTAGCGTTCGCGGATCTTCCGCTCGGGAACGTCGTGACCTCCGGCGGCCGCGCGGTGGCGCACACGCTGTACGGCCAGGTGTTCAGGGATCAAGACTGCATGCAGGATCACGGTGTAGTGGGCAGCCTGCGCAGTATCGATCAGTTCGAGCTTGGAGGGATGGGAGAACACCGTCTCGGCGATAAAGGACTCGCCGAGCTCGATCAGCTGGGCTCGAGTCTGCGCGGCGATACGCGCGGCCTCGTAGGAATGCTCGGCGGCCGCCTCCGGCCAGCGGTGCTTGGCGATGTCGTCGGCGTTGACGACGACGCTGCCAGGTAGCAACGGCGCCAAGGTGAGTTCGATGAAGGTGGACTTGCCGGCCCCGTTGGATCCGACGACCAGGTCGAGTCGGTTCACGGCGACGGTTGGTGAGTGGTTCCCATAAGGTGGCCGGTCACCGGCGTGCCAACACCGCCGTGCTGCCATCCGGGCGGTACTGCACCATATCGCCGTTCTCATCGAGAGCGACGGTGGTGATCCCGCGCGCCGCCAGTGTCGCGCCATAGTCGGCCTTGGCGAGGTTTTCCTCGATGGCGACGGCTATCTCGGCGTTGAACACCGCGCCTTCTTCGGCCGTGAGATCGCGCAGGGGAGTTTCGCCGGCCAACGCGGCTTCGACTTTGCGGCGGGCGGCGCTGTGCTGGCTGGAGACCGCGCGCCCTACCCGGGCCCAGTGGTCGAGCTGCTGCTTGGCTGATCGGCTCTGGCGCGACCCCTCGACCGCGGCGCTGTCCATCAGGTCCGCGGCGACCCGCGTCACCCGATCTGCGATCTCTGCCATTTCGAGCCCTTCTGTAGCACTCTGCTACGAGGGTAGCAGAGTGCTACAGGATCGGCGACTGGCGCGACCGAGGTAACCGATCTGCTCGAGCGCTCGAAACGCGTCGTCCCGGTGGATGTCTCCGCGTGCTCAGGGTGTGGGACGCAGCCCGGCTACGAGGACGTCCAACAGGCGGCTCGCTCGGGCGTCGTGCTCGGGGGGTTTGGCGACGGTGAAGATCCCGATGAGGCCCGCGGCGATGTCCTCGGCACTGACGTCGGCACGGAGCTCACCCGTGAGCCGACCGGCGACGAGGATGCTGTCGACAGCGGCGAGCAGTTCAGTCCTGGTGCGGGCGTGGGGGATCTGACCGGATTCGATCATCGTGACCAGGGTGTCGAGCATGCCGTTCTTGGTCGCTACCCAGTCTCCGAATAGGTCCATCCAGCGACGCAACGCCACGGGCGGTGGATGCTGTGCAAGCAACTCGCGTGCTCCTGTGGTGAGCCGGTCGACTTGGTCGCGGTAGACCGCGTCGACCAGGGATTCGCGGGTAGGGAAATGCCGATAGAGGGTGGCGATGCCGACGCCCGCCTCGCGGGCGATAGCGCGCATCGAAAGCTCGTTGTCGGCCGAGGCGAACACCCGCGTCGCGACCTCCAGGAGTTGGTCGCGGTTGCGAGTCGCGTCTGCTCGCGGTTGCCGATGCCCCGATTCAGGCAAACGGATCACGCTCCGTTTGTGTTACCCTGGCGATCTGCACGAAACGGAGCATAGTCCATTTATTCTGTCGAGTCCCACGGAGAGGCACGCGGGCATGCCGGAACAGCGCGAGGTATCCACGCCCACCAGCCGAGCAGTCCTGCTCGAGTCGTACGGCGGCCCCGAGGTGCTGACTCTTCGCGAAGTGCCGGCACCTCACGCCGGCGTGGGACAGATCCGCGTGCGGGTCACGGCCGCGGGGCTGAACCCGATGGACTGGATCATCACCGCTGACGCGGACACCGCCGCCCGATTCGGTTTGCGCCTGCCCTGCGGATTCGGCACCGATTACGCCGGCGTCGTCGACCAGGTTGGTGGCGGTGTCACTGGCTTCGCGGTCGGTGACCGGGTTTTCGGCGGTGCGCTGTCCCGAGCTGTCGCCGACTACGTGACCATCGACCTCGCCGGAACCGTCGCATCGGGCGGCGACGCCCACCACACACCAGACGGCGTCGACGATCGCACCGCCGCCACCCTCGCCATCGCTGGGTCCACGGCCGCCGCCGCGCTCGCCGTCGTCAGACCTGGCCGGGGTGACACCTTGCTCATCGGCGGTGCGGGTGGTGGTGTCGGTGTGTTCGCGGTCCAGTTGGCACGCATGGCGGGCGCGCGTGTCATCGGGACAGGATCCGCGTCGTCAGCCGACGCACTGAGCGCACTCGGGGCCGAACCTGTTGCCTATGGGGAGGGCCTGGCCGAGCGGGTGCGCGCGCTCGCGCCCGCCGGCGTCTCCGCCGCAATCGACCTCTACGGAACCGAGACGGTGTACGCGGCCCGGGAACTGGGCGTGCCCGACGAGCGGATTACCGCGGTCGCAGCCCAGGTCGACGGCATCACTCCAGCCAACGGCGCCGACGCCGCTCCCGGCGCCGTCGAGGAGATCGCCGGGCTGGTCGCGGCGGGTCGGCTGCGCGTGCCCATCGCGGCGACCTTCCCGGTGGACGAGATCCGCGCAGCGGTCGAGCTGCAGGGCGGCCGGCACGTGCACGGAAAGGTCGTCATCGACCTGGCCGGGCCTGCCGGCGGACTATGATCACTCGGCATCGGTGCGCCCTCTGATCAACACGGGTCGGTTCTGTGAAGTTGGGACCGGTAGGCGCTCGGACGGTATTCACTTGTCGCCATGAAGAACACCATCATCTGCGCGGTCACGGCAGGCTCGGCCGCGGTCGGCCTCGCCCTGGCGGCACCGGCCAATGCGGAACTCGCTCCGGGCGACTACCACTACCGCAGCATCATGGCCAATGGGACTGTCACGGACAACTTGGTGCGGGTGACGAGCTGTGGCCCCGGCTGCATCTCGGTCTTCAATCTCACCTTGAACACCGACCAGGGGCAGGCGCACATTCAGGGCAACCAGTACGTGCTCGACCAGTTCGTTCCCGCCGGCGCGTTCTGCACCGACGGGCGTCCGGTCGACGTGGTCACGCGCTACACCTTCGACCTCGACGGTGCGAACGGGCTCTACACCCTCAACGGCCCCAATCCCTGTGGCAACAGCGGCCCGGTGGGCGAGACACGGTTCACGTTCACGCCCGCGTGAGCGACGCGTGCGGGCCGAATGGCCGCTGGACTACATATCTAGCGGCGAAACGTGACCTGCGCTGTCTGGACTACGTCTGCGCTGCGGCCGGGGGCAGTTTGCTGATCCCAGTAGAGGTTTGTGTGGTTGATCAGCTGGGCGGGCGGTGGAGCGCCCAGCGCTGTGGAATCGTCGGTGGTGTGCGCGTCGGCGACCAGGGTGACGTCATAGCCGCGAGTGAACGCCCCGTGCAGGGTCGACCTTATGCAGAAGTCTGTCTGCGCGCCCACGACCACGAGGTGCCCCACACCGAGATGAGCAAGAACGGTGCTGAGGTCGGTACCTTCGAAAGAATCGCCATGGCTCTTCTCCACCAGGGGCTCACCCTGGCTTCGGGTCAACTCGGGTACCAACTCCCACCCTGGTGTGCCGCGTAGCACGTCGTCGTCGTGATGCTGAATCCAGATCACCGGGACCGACTCACGTCGTGCCCGTTCGATGAGTCGAACGACGTTGGCGAGCACAGCCTCCCGCGCATGCGCTTTGGCCACAACGTCATTCTGTAGATCGATGACGACCAGTGCCGAGCCCTGGCGTCCCTCGAATGTGCTCACGTTCAGCAGTCTCCGTTTCTCTCTCTGCGCGAATCGCCAACCAGACCAGCGGCTTCAGGGAAAGGTTGCCGGATCCGCAACACCAGAGGCCGGCGGCAACGCGGACCACCGCGGTGATGCTCTGACGCCAACGCGGGAGACTTCAGTGCTCGGGAGCAGGCACGTTCCGGTCAGGAACTCACCTTTGCTGCCGCTCGTTACCACACACGTGAAGAACATCGGCTTCCTCTCGTTCGGCCACTGGTCAGACAGTCCGCATTCGCGGGTCCGCTCTGCGGCGGATGCCCTGCTGCAGTCGATCGAACTCGCCGTCGCCGCGGAGGAGATCGGTGCCGACGGGGCCTATTTTCGCGTGCACCACTTCGCCCAGCAACTCGGCTCGCCGTTCCCGTTGCTGTCCGCGGCCGCTGCCCGCACCCATCGCATCGAGCTCGGAACCGGCATCATCGACATGCGCTACGAGAACCCGCTCTACATGGCAGAGACCGCGGGCGCGGCGGACCTGATCTCGGGCGGGCGATTGCAGCTGGGCATCAGCCGCGGATCGCCCGAGCAGGTGATTGCGGGATACCGATACTTCGGTTACGCACCCAGCGCGGACGACGCCGACGGCGGCACGATGGCGCGCGACCACACACGGCAGTTTCTCGATGTGCTGAAGGGGGAGGGCTTCGCGCGGCCCAACCCGCGCCCGATGTTTCCCAACCCGCCAGGCTTGTTGAGGGTCGAGCCGCACTCTCCGGGACTGCGCGAGAGGATCTGGTGGGGCGCGGGTAGCCGCGCCACCGCCGAGTGGGCGGCGCAGCAAGGCATGAACCTGATGAGTTCCACGTTGCTGGCCGAAGATACGGGCGTACCTTTTCATCAACTGCAGGCCGAGCAGATCCAGCGTTTCCGTGACACCTGGAAGGCAGCCAGCCACCAGCGCGATGCGCGAGTCTCGGTGAGCCGCAGCATCTTTCCCATCGTCAGCGACCTGGATAAGCAGCTGTTCTGGCACAACCAGGACAGTACCGACCAGGTCGGCTTTCTCGACGGCGGAACAGCTCGCTTCGGCAAGACCTATGCGGGGGAGCCCGACAAGCTCATTGCGCAACTCGCACAGGACGAGGCCATCGCCGCAGCCGACACCCTTCTCCTGACTGTCCCCAACCAGCTCGGTGTCGACTACAACGCTCACGTGATCGAGAGCCTGCTGACGCATGTCGCGCCGGGGTTGGGTTGGCGGTGAGTGTGCTCAAGCCCCGCGCGCCGAGCTCTCGCAGGACGGCGCCGTCGAGGTCGCCTACGGTTGGGGCATCGACGACGGCGACATCGTCGCGCTGCGGCTGACCGTCGCGGAGAACTGATCGGGCGGAAACCATGTGGCACCTGCGGCGGGACGATTTGGACACCCTTGCCACCGGCGCTGCGCTGCTGGGCTCGGGAGGCGGCGGCCAGCCGTACTGGTTCCGGGCGTTGGCAGCCCATGCCTTCGGCGAGCGCGAGGAGCTGCCGGTGCACGATATCGACGACCTGCCTGCTGACGCGCTCGCCATCGCCACCGGCCTGGTCGGATCGCTGCTGTCGTTCCACGAACGCTCACCTCAGGGCGCCGAGTTCACCCGGGCCGTCGACCGGGTCCGCCGCGAATTCGCTGATGTACCAGCGTGTGTCACCAACTATGAGAGCGCGGGTGCCAACATCTTCGCCGCCCTGGTGGTCGCGGCGGCCGGTGCGCTGCCGCTGGTGGACTGCGACGGGATGGGGCGGGCGCTGTCCTGGCTGGACCAGACGACCTATGACGTCGACGGGGTGTCCATCGCGCCGTTCGTGTGCACCGACAGCTACGGGCGCACCGTGCTCTACGAAGACGTCCGGGGGCGCACCGCCGAGGAATTCATCCGCGCTGCAGCGGTTTCCATGGGCGGCTGGTGTGCGTTCGCCGGCTATCCGGCGACGCTCGAGCGGCTGCGCACCGCCGGCATCCCTGGCACCCTGCGCCGGGCACTGGCACTGGGCCGCACGGTCGACGACGCCGAATCGCGCGTCGTCGTCGACGCCTTGATCGACCAGCACGGCGCCCGCCGCGTCGCGACCGGTCGCGTTGCCGACGCCCGCTGGCGACGGATCAGCGACGGCGGTATCGGCTCGGTGGTGATCCGGGGTTCCGGCGATGCCGCGGTGGTACGCGTGGAGGCGCGCAACGAGTTCCTGATCGTCGTGGTCGACGGCGAAATCGTCGCCAGCACACCGGAGATCATCTGTCTGATGCGTACCAGGGACGGCCGCCCGCTGCAGGCCGAGACGGTGCTGGCCACCGGGACCGAGGTTGACGTCGTGGCGCTGCCCGCCCCGCCGCGCTGGCGGGAGCCGCGGTTCCACCACAAGGTGACACCGGCGGCTTTCGGGGTCATCGGTGTCTGACATCGCGACCGTGCGGGACGTGCTCGCCCTATCTGACCTTGCTGGTGCCGAGATACTGGGCGGTGCAACGGGATTGGACCGGCCCGCGCACGATGCCCACATCATCGCCCCGCACGCCGAGCGCACGGTGCCCGAGCGCAGCGTCGCGTTCCTCACCTCCGGCGACAGCCTCGCCACCGAGCTGTCGCTGCCCGGCCTCGCCGAACGCCAGACGGCCGCCGTCATCGTCGACCACGACGTCCTGGTCTCCACCCGCTGGCTGGCCGATCGGTTCGGCTTACCGCTGGTGCGACTGCCGGCCGACCGCTGGGAAACCGCCCTGGCCGTTCGCGTCCACCTGCGCCGGCCGCTGGCCGAGCGCGGCCTCAAGTGTGCGGACGCGGCGGCGCGGTTGGCGCTGGCCGACACCCCGTCGAGTGTGGCGACGACATTGGCCGGTGTGCTCGGTCACCCGGTCAGCGTGCTGGGACCGTCGGGTGTCGTACTCGCTGGGCCGGGCGGTGAACCGGACGGCACCATCACGGCATCCACACCGCCGGGTCGCGAGGGCGGTTCGCGGCTCACCTGCGCGGTACATGCACCGAGTGGCCTGTCCGACAGCCACGTCGAGACCATCCGTGCGGTGGCCGGTCTCGGACTGTTGCGGTTGTCGGCGTGGGCGGCCCGGTCGTCGTTGTCGGCGGCCTGGGACCAGGCGAGCCAGGGCGCGCTGCTCACCCACCTGCTCACCACCGGGGCCCTCGACGGCCCCCGCGCCGAGCAGGCGGTCGCGCTCGGTTGGCAGCTGGAAGGGTTCCACACCGCGGTCATGGTGCGACCCGAGGACGCCAGGGTCGACCGCTCCCTGGTCTTGACCGCGCTGCAGAACGCGCTCGTCGCCGCCGGCCTGACGGTGCCCGCGGTGCCGATGGCGGAGGGCTGGGTCTGGTGGACCAGCACCCCGGCTCGGCCCACCGACGCGCAGCAGGCACTGCGGGCCAACGAGGTTCGCCAGATCGTCGCAGACCTGGCCGAGCACGACATCGCGGCGGGTGTGGCCGGCGCGGACTACGGCATCGCCGGGCTGGTGCGCGCCATCGACGATGCGGCACGGCTGTGCCGGATCGCCGGGCACGCCCCCGGCCGGCGTCCGGTCGAAACCGCCAGCGACGCGAACCCGCGCCAATACCTGCTGACTGCGGTGACCGATGAGCAGGCCCGGCACCGCGCGCAGTTGCTGCTGGAGCCGCTGCGGTCGGCGGCCGACGATGCCCTGCTCGACACGCTCAACGTGTACCTGTTGTCGGAATGCTCCACGGCGGCGGCGGCGCGACGGCTGGGTGTGCACCGCAACTCGGTGCTCAAGCGGCTCGACCGCATCCGGTCGCTGCTCGGCGTCGACCTCGACGACGACGACACCCGGCTGGCCCTGCGCATCGCCTGCCGGGCCCTGTGATTCGCCGCAACACCGACGTCACCGCCGGTAACGCACCACGTCCGACCCGCACTCGGAAGTGCACGCCGGGTGTGCACTGTGCCCACTGACGGCACCGCTCCGGCGTCGTAACCTCAGCCGTCATGACCACCGGAAACGTCTCGGTCGTCGCGCCCGTGTCGGAGCACGGTGACGACTATGCGCTCACCCGCGTGCCCGCCGAGGCGCGCCATCACTGGTTCAGTGTGTGCATCCAGCGCTTCGGGCAGCTGTCTTGCCTGTCGCAATTCATGCTCGGCGCCGCGCTCGGCTTCGGGATGACCTTCACCAACGCGATCCTGGCCGTCGTGCTCGGCGCGGTCATCCTCGAAGTCGTCGGCGTCTTCACCGGCATCATCGGGCAGCGCGAAGGCTTGTCGACATCGGTCATCGCCCGCTGGACGGGTTTCGGCCGGTGGGGGTCGGGGCTCATCGGTATTGTCATCGCGCTCAGTCTCACCGGCTGGTTCGGCGTGCAGACCGCGGTCTCGGCCGAAAGCCTCAAGACCATCATCCCCGTGGGGCCGATCTGGCTGTGGTCGCTGTTGTTCGGGCTGGCGGTCACCGCCATCGTGATCTACGGCTTCAACTCCATGGCGTGGGTGGCGTACGTGACCGTGCCGGCGTTCATCCTGCTGGCCGGCTACCTGGTGATCGCGAAGCTCACCGAGTACGACCTCCATTCGCTGGTCTCGGGTCAGCCGGCCGGGCCGGTACTGTCGCTGGGCGCCGGGGCGACCCTGGTGGCCGGCGGCTTCATCGTCGGCATGGTCACCACCCCGGACATGACGCGGTTCAACCGCAGCGCCCGCGACGTGGTGAAGCAGACCCTGCTGGGCGTGACACTGGGGGAGCTGGTCATGTGCCTGGCCGGGGTGCTGCTCGCACATGCGCTGCGCACCGACAGCGTGGTGGACATCGTCACCAGTAGTTCGGGTTTCGTCGGCACACTGATCATCGTGTCCGGCACGCTCAAGATCAACGACTGGAATCTCTACTCGTCGACTCTCGGGATCGTCAACGCCCTGCAGACCTCCTTCGGCGTGGTGGTGAACCGTCGCATCGTCACGATCATCGTCGGGATCGCCGGATCCGTGCTCGCAGCGCTCGGCATCCTCGACCACTTCATCGACTTCCTCACCGTGCTCGGCGTGGTCATCCCGCCGATCGCCGGCATCATGGCCACCGAGTACTTCCTGGTGCGGACATGGCGCGCCGAACTCGACCGCAGCGCCGCCGGCCTGCCCGCCCAGGAGCCGACCCTCATCATCGGGACGCTGGTGGTGTGGTTGCTTGCCGCCGCCGTGGGCTACTACGTCACCTGGGGTATCTCCTCGCTCAACTCGCTGGTCGTCGCGATGGTGGGCTACTTTCTGTTCGCCAAAGTCGGTCTGCTGAAACCCCTTTCGATTCAGCCGTCGCGATTCGGGGCCGCCGCGTGATGATCGGCATCGACGTCGGCGGCACCAACACCGACGCTGTCCTGCTCGACGACGGCGTCGTGATTGCCGGCACGAAGACCCCGACCACCGCCGATGTCACCTCGGGTATCACTGCCGCCGTGGGCCGGTTGCGGGAGCTCTCCGGTGCGGATGTCGGCACCGCCACCGCGGTGATGATCGGCACCACCCACTTCGTCAACGCACTCGTCGAGGGGCAGCGGCTGAGTCCGACCGCGGTCATCCGGCTGGGCTTACCCGCCGGCTCCGGTCTGCCACCGCTGGTGGGGTGGCCGGCCCGGATGGTCGGGGCGATCGCCGGTCAGGCCTACATGGTGCACGGCGGCCACGAATTCGACGGCCGGGTGATCAGCGACCTGCGACCGAACGAACTGCTCGACGCGGTCGACAAGGCGTTGTCCAACGGCGCGCAGAGCATCGCGATTTCGTCGATCTACTCGCCTGTCAACGCGGAGTTCGAGTTGCTCGCCGAGGATCTGATCGCTCAGAAACATCCCGGTGTGCCGGTCACCCTGTCCCATCAGATCGGCCGGCTGGGGCTGCTGGAGCGCGAGAACGCCGCGGTCATCAACGCCGCGCTGCGCGGGCTGGCGCGCGACATCAGTGCGGCGTTGACGAAGGCCATGCGCGACCTGGGCATCGATGCACCACTGTTCGTCTCGCAGAACGACGGCACGGTGATGGACCTGGATTTCACCCGCCGGTATCCGGTGAACACGTTCGCCTCGGGGCCGACCAACTCGATGCGCGGTGCGGCGTTCCTGTCCGGACTCGCCGAATGCGTCGTCGTCGATGTCGGCGGCACCACCACCGACGTCGGGGTACTGCAGAATGGCTATCCGCGGGAAGCCGCCCTCGAGGTCGAGGTCGAGGGCATCCGCACGAATTTCCGGATGCCGGACGTACTTTCGGTCGGGCTGGGCGGCGGGTCGCGGGTACGCGAGGGCGGTCACGGTGGCCCTGACGGCATCACGGTGGGCCCCGATTCGGTCGGCTACCGCATCGGCTCCGAGGCGGTGGTGTTCGGCGGTTCGACGTTGACGGCCACCGACATCGTGGTCGCCGCCGGATTGGCCGACATCGGTGACGCGACGCTGGTGGCCGGTATCGGTGACGCACAGATCGGGGCGGCACTGGCCGCCGTGCGGCGGATCCTGACCGACACCGTCGACCGGATGCGGACCTCCGCCGACCCGGTCGACGTGGTGGCTGTCGGCGGCGGCTCGATTCTCGTTCCGGCGCAACTGGATTGCGCACGCAGCGTGCACCGGCCGGAGAACTTCGCGGTCGCCAACGCCATCGGCGCGGCCATCGCGCAGGTCGGCGGCGAGGTCGACCGGATCTTCAGCGTGCCTGCCGGCCGACGCGAGGCGGTGCTCGACACCGCCAAACAGGAGGCGGTCGACCGGGCAATGGCGGCGGGCGCGGCCCCGGCGTCCATTCAGATCGTGGAGGTGGACGAGGTGCCGTTGGCCTACTTGCCGGGCAACGCGGTGCGGATCCGCGTCAAGGCTGTCGGGGATCTGCCGATGGGAGCTCAGGCGTGAGCCGCAAGCTGACGCCGGAGATGTTGGCGGACATGGCGGCCGGCGCGGCGATCATGGCGACCGGCGGCGGGGGAGACCCCCTGGTGGGCCGGTTGTTGGTGCAGCAGGCACTCGACGAGGGACTGACGGTCGAGATCGTCGACCCGGACGAGTTGGACGATGACGACTTCGTCATCTCGACCGCGATGATGGGCGCCCCCAGCGTGGTCGTCGAGAAGCTGTCGAACGGCAGCGAGGCGGTGACGTCGTTGCGGACGCTGGAGGCGCATCTCGGCCGGACCGCCGACGCGACGGTGCCGATGGAGTGCGGCGGGCTGAACTCGATGATCCCGCTGCTGGTGGCCGCCCGGGCCGGTATTCCGGTGGTCGACGCCGACGGGATGGGCCGGGCGTTCCCCGAACTGCAGATGGAGACGTTCGGCGTCTACGGCATCGCCGGGTCACCGCTGGTGATCGCCGACGAGAAAGGCGACACGGTCCTCGTCGACACCGGCGACGACAACGTCCGGATGGAGCGCTTGGCCCGGGTGGTCACCGTCGAGATGGGCGGTGCCTCGTTCATCGCCGAGTACCCGATGAGCGGTGCCGACCTCAAGCGCACGGGCATCCCGCGCACGCTGTCGCTGGCAGCGCAGATCGGCCGCGCGATCCGGGAGGCAAAGGCAGCGCACGCCGACCCGTTCGCGGCGCTGGTCGCTGCGGTTCGCGACTCGATCTACGGCTACGCGACGTCGCTGCTGGAAGGCAAGATCGTCGATGTCGAGCGGTCGGTGGTCGGGGGCTTCACCCAGGGCCGGGTCACGTTGGCCCCGTTCGACGGGGGTGAACTGCTCACCATCGACTTCCGCAACGAGAACGTCGTCGCGCGCCGCGGCGAGCGCGTCGTCGCGGTCGTCCCCGATCTGATCACGGTGCTCGACCTGGAGACCTGCACGGCGATCACCAGCGAAGCACTGCGATTCGGTCAGCGGGTACGCGTCGTCGGCATCGCCACCCCGCAGATCATGCACACGCCGGAGGCGCTGGCGGTGTGGGGGCCGCACGCATTCGGAATTGACCACCCGTGGGTACCGCTGGAGGAACTGACCGCCCACTCGACGCCATGCGAAAGCCAGCTCATCTCGCTACCCGCGCCGCCGGCGAGGTAAGCCTCGAGGCGCGTGATCGAAGAGATCCTGCTGCTCCTGTCTGGTGAACGGGCGCTATGAGTGCTGCTCCTGGGCGTCTCACCGGTGATACACTGCAAACATGGATGCGGTCACAGTGCGCGAACTACGCAACAGTGGAGGAGACGTTCTGCGCCGCGTCGAGCATGGCGAGCGCATCGTCATTACTCGGGACGGGACGCCCGTTGCCGAGCTACGGCCGCTGCCTCGTTCGAGCGCAGGACCTGCGGAACTTATTCGTCGCCGCAAGAATTTTCCGCCAGTGGACCCGGATGCCTTCCGACGCGACATAGACAACCTCATCGACCCGTCGCTGTGACACAAAGCCAAAGTCGGGGGATGCTGGATACCTCCACTGTGATCCTTTTGGGTCAGCTATCTGACCCAGCCGAGCTTCCCGATGAATCGGTGATCAGCGCGATCACGCTGGCCGAGCTGTCCGTAGGTACACACGTCGCCAACGACGATGCAGAGCGCAGTGCCCGGCAGCAGCACCTACAGCAAGCCGAGGCGGACTTCGACGTCCTGCCGTTCGATGGAGATTGCGCCCGGACGTTTGGAGCTGTAGCGGCTGCGCTGCGCGCGTCGGGACGCAAGCCAGCCGCGCGCGCCTACGACGCGCTCATCGCGGCGACCGCAATCGCACATGCAGTGCCGCTGTACACGTGCAATCCCTCCGACTTCGCAGGAATCCCTCGACTGGAACTACGGTCAGTCACACACCCGCACCGCCGATAGGGCGGAGACGCTGAACAGCCCTGGGCGGCAACGCAAATAAAGGAGATACTGGTCACCCGCTGTATCCGATTCCGCGGTATTCCTATAGCTACCGATCAACGTTCTGCCTTTTGGATGTGCCGGGGCGCACTTCACCTCTGTGCGGGTCCGCGGCTACCGGCTCAGGCGATGCTTACCGGTGATTTGCTGTCATGCGAAGGTACCGTGCGTTGTCCCCGCTGGCGGGCGGTCGCTGTCTCAGAGCCGATGCAGGATCGTGTCGTAGTCTGCGGGGTCAGAGAGGCATGTGCATTTGGCGGAGGGCAGGAAGGCGAAGGTGTTCGAGACGGTCCGCGGGGCGCTCCCGAGACGCACCGTGCTCCACAGGGCGTTTGTTCCGTGGCGAGTGACGTGGTCTGCTGGCGCATGGCGTCCCGTCCTGGCGGAATGCCGAACATACGCCGGTATTCGCGGCTGAACTGCGACGGGCTGTCATAGCCCACGGAGTGTCCGATGGCGGCGACATCGCGCGGTGAGGTCATCAGCTCGATGCGTGCCCGTTGGAGTCGGAGGTGCTTTTAGTACTGCAGCGGGCTCATTGCCGTCGTTGCTCCGAAATGCCGGTTGAGTGACGACACACTTACGCCTACAGCGTCTGCAAGGTCGTCGATGCGGATGACCTCGTCGAATTGCGCCTTGAGCCATTCGATCGCGTGAGTGACGACGGCTAGAGGGCTCTGGACCAGCCCGATTTCTCTGACGAGTGACGCCTGGGGACCGTTGAGCAGGCGCCAGTGGATTTCACGACGCACGCCGGGCGACAGGACTGCGAAATCGCGTGGCTGGTCGACGAGGCGAAGAAGTCGGACGACGGCGTCGATCAGATCGTGGTCGGCGTAGGTGACCGCGATGGCGGGTCCACTGTGCCGGCGGGCCAGACCG
Organism: Mycolicibacterium cosmeticum; assembly: GCF_000613185.1. Classification (NCBI taxonomy): domain Bacteria; kingdom Bacillati; phylum Actinomycetota; class Actinomycetes; order Mycobacteriales; family Mycobacteriaceae; genus Mycobacterium; species Mycolicibacterium cosmeticum. The sequence continues at coordinate 622,159 of NZ_CCBB010000002.1, read as the reverse complement.
GGACCAGCTTCCACCAGCAGCGCGGTAATGACGGCGGGTTCGAGGGGCAGCCCGAACACCAGGTACGGCTCGGCGCGAAGGCATGGGTGATTTGCGATGTCACCGGAAGATCAACGGTGACGGTGAGATATTGGCCCGCACGGAAGTCGAAGACGTGCTCGCCGACGACGACCCGCTTCACCCCTTGGGCAACGAGGGCGAACACCGGTTCGTTGATCGAGCCCACTGGTTCAGTCGGGTGCTCAGTCGACAAGACCGTGATTCCCTCGACGCACACCGGCCCGTCGCCCGTCGCGGCTAGTCGCGCGATACGCGCACGCAGTTTGCCCAGGTGGTCCATCGGCCCAGTGATGCATGGGCACCTGCCGGTGCGGTGCACGATTCGAACAAAGTTGAGCGGATCGTTCAACGATCTGCACACATCTGTCTAGGTCACCGAGGCTCAAGGTAGTTGACTTCAGATGCCACACAACGTGTCCACCGGCTCCATGACTCGAAGGTTGAGGACCCACCATGTCGCTGAGTTCCTACGCCACACTCGGCCGCTCGGGATTGCGAATCAGCCCCTTCACCCTCGGCACCATGACCTTCGGCGAAGATCACGGCTGGGGTAGCAGCCCGGAGGATTCCAAGTCGATCCTGGCGGCCTACCTAGACCAAGGAGGCAACTCGATCGACACGGCCAACATCTACACCAACGGCCATGCCGAGGCGATCGTCGGCGAATACTTCTACGGCAAGTCCGCGCTACGCGACCGGGTCGTCATCGGCACGAAGTTCTTCGCCAACCTCTACGAGAACGACCCGAACGGGGTGGACCCGGCCGTAAGGCGATCGTGCAACAGCTGCAAAACTCGTTGCGCCGTTTGCGCACCGACTACGTCGACGTCTATTGGATGCACAATTTCGATCCGACCACGCCAGTGGAGGAGACCCTGCGAGCGCTGGACGATCTGGTCAGCGACGGCAAGATCCGCTATGTCGGTTTCTCCGACGTCCCCGCGTGGGCGACGGCGGAGGCGGCCACTATTGCGCGCACCCGGGCTGGGCTCCCGTCATCGCACTGCAGCTCGAGTACAACCTTCTCGAACGGACCTCGGAAGGAGAGTTGATACCCATGGCCCGGGCGATGGGTATGGGTGATGGCGTGGGGTCCGCTGCGAAGCGGATTTCTATCGGGCAAGTACTCCAGCAGCACCACCGGCGCGGTGGACACCACCCGCGCCCAGTTGGTCGGCGCGCCAAGCACTGCCGACTACGCCGTAATCGACGTTCTCAACGAGGTTGCCCACGAGGTAGGCGCCAGCTCTGCCGCGGTGGCCCTGGCGTGGATACTGGGTCGGCCAGGGATCACCTCGACCCTGCTCGGCGCACGCCGCTTGGACCAACTCCAAGCCAATCTCGCCGCCCTCGACTTGACGCTCACCGATACCCAGAGAGCCACGCTGGACGAGGTGTCAACGCCGTCGTTGAACTTCCCGGCACACAACAACCGAATGCTATCGCGGTCGCTGCAGTTCGCCGGGGCCACGGTGGACGGAATCCCTTCGTCCGTCTCGCCGTTGTTGCACGCCAACGCGGCCCGCTACTGAACACACGGCTGAGCCGTTGTCGCGCGCGCCCCTAGTCAGGAACTACCTCGACGGGCAGGGCGGGGCTGCCACCACCAAAGGAACTGTTGGCCCGGTCGATCTCGCCGAAGAAGACCATGACGTCGTCGGGGTTGATTCCAGCCGTCTGCAGGTGAGTCACGATTGCAGAGAGCAGCGAGCGCTTCCTGTCTTCGGCGGTCCCTGACGAAGGCACGGCTTCGATCATCAGGACATCGTCCGTGCGAGGTTTCTGCAAATCGGGATAGCGAGGACTGACGCGAAAGTCAGCTTGCTCCAAGGAGATAAACCTTTGGAAGTGATGGGTGAAGACTGTCCGGCCTCAGTCAGGTTGGCATCCGCCACCTGCGAAGCTGCCAGCTTAACTGAGACGTTCTTGGTCTGATCTGTCTCAATGAAGTTGTCACTTCCGTATGGCGACAGACTCGGCTGCACGAGCGGGGCCGTTCTATGAATGCGGGCTGGACGCACTGCCGTCTGCGCAGTGAGACCGTCCGGCGCTCGGTGTCTTCGCAGCCCGGCTGCGACGGCGGAGTGGGTGCTTAGTCGTTCGGGGTCTGTCGCGGGTCGTCGGCGCTCTGGCGGCATGCGTTGTCGATGAGCTGGGCGGCCGCGGTACGGGCGTGCACCATGGGGGAGAGGTCGTTGAGGGTGGTGGCCAGGGCGGTGGCGCCTTCAAACAACACGAGGAGCTGTTGCGCAAGTTGCCATGGATCCAGCGCGCCGGCGCGGCCGGCGACGGCGGTCAACTGTTCGGTGAAGCGCTGTTTGTGGGCGCGCACGATGTCGTCGACAGCGTCGAGTTCGCCGGCGATCTCAACGACCGCGTTGTGGAACGGGCAGCCGCGAAACCGCTTCACCGTGGCGGCGTCGAAGATGGCCAGTAGGCGTTCGCGGGGGGCAAGGTCGAGTTGCAGGCGTCGTTCCATGGGGGAGCCACCGCGCTCCTCGATATCGCGCAGATACGTTTCGATCAGGTCATTCTTGCTGGCGAAGTGCTGGTAGAACGTGCGCTTGGACACCTGAGCCTGCGCGATCAGCGCGTCGACGCCGGTGGCGTGGATGCCGCGGCGGTAGAACAGTTCCGAGGCCGCTGCGGTGATGCGTTCGCGGGCGCCCCGGCCCTTTCGTCGGGTTCCGGGAGTAGTTGCCGCTGAGCTGCTCACAGCGATTAAGCATACAGAATTGTCTACCAGTGGCAACGCGCGCAGTGCGTTAACCCGCTTTGCACGTGATCGATCTCTATGCGCCGATGGGTGGGTGGTGTGATCACTTGCTGAAGCGAATGTCGGTGAAGCGCATGGCGACCATGGGGGTGTCGGAGCAAACGAGATCGCTGGTGTCGTTGGTGCGAAAGGCGCGGCGGCTCAGGGCGACCGGGAATCCGTCGGCGATGGTGTAGTCGCTGAGGAACTGGCTGGCGGGAAAGGAGCCGGCGATGTCAACGCGGTAGTCGTGGCGGCGCAGCAGGCGCCCGGCGTCGAAGTAGAACCGCTGTCGGCGGCTGTGGGCAGGGACGTTGGCCGGAAACTCGGCCCCGATGCCGACCAAGTCTACGCCGCGGTGCTCGACTGGTTCCAGCGGGTGCAGACGGATTTGGGGAAGCGAGAGCAGGAATGGGCAGTTGAGGTAGTTCCACAGCGCATACCCGCTGAAGTAGGCGCGCTGCAGCGCTGTCCAGGAGGTGCTGATTGTGTGGCCGGCGAAGCTGGGCCGTACGTCGGCGCCTTCGGCGACGACAGTGCCGTCGAGTTTCTCGATGGCCGTGCGCGTTGCGGTGAAGTTCAGTCGCTGATCAGCGGCGCCGAATGGCTCGATGGATGTGGCAATCCGACCTAGCCGCACTCGCACGCGCCGTGGGGTTTGGTCGGTGTGCTGGCCTTTAAGGTCGTAAAGCAGGCCGCCGCTGACCAGTTCCGCGTCGAGGTGATCGTAGGCCTGCCAACGGGTGAGGCCGCCGTGGGCGTCGAGGACGTCGGTGAGCAAGGCGGCAAGTCGGGTGTCGGTCACACGCCCAAGTAAACCATACAGATCGGTTTACAACCTTGACGTTGCGCGGTAGCGTCACCGCCGACACGTTCATTGACGCCGCCGCGCATTTGTGCGGACCTCATGCAATCGCGATAGAAGCCGGCGGCGTATTGCATGAAAGGAAAGCAACATTGGCTAAGAGCAACGACCACCCGATCTTGGTGATCGGCGCCACCGGGCGCCACGGCAACACTGGTGAGTACCTGGTGGCGCGGCTGCGGGAGGAAGGGCAGGTGGTGCGGGTGTTGGCCCGCACGCGCAGTGAGCGCACCCGACGACTGGAGGGATTGGGCGCCGAGGTGGTGGTCGGTGACCTTCATGATCGACGCACCCTTGTGCCCGCGCTCGATGGCGTCGACTTGGCGTACTTCACCTATCCGATCGCCGCGGGAGTGGTGGACGCGGCGGCGAATTACGCAGCCGCGGTGCGCGATGTCGGCCGCTTTCCGCGCACAGTGGTCATGTCGATGGGGCCGGCGCAAAAGGACCATCCCAGTGATCTGGGCAAGGCGCAATGGCTGGCAGAGCAAGTCATGGAGTGGGCCGGTTTGGATTTGACGATCTTGCGGGTCAGTGCCTTGTTTCACCAGAATCTGCAAGTGTTGCACGCGTCGTCGATCCGGCGCGAGCAGCGGTTCCGCAACTCTTTCGGGTCGGTGAAGATGGCGTGGATCAGCGGCCAGGACGCCGCCGAACTCGGTGTCGTCGCGCTGCTGCACCCCGCACGGTTCACCGATGCTGTGGTCTGGCCCCAGGGCTTCGAGATGTTCAGCCACTACGAGGTTGCCGATATCCTCAGCGACGTGCTGGACACCGAGATCACTTTCGAGCCGATCAACAAGCACGATTGGCACCAAGAACTCGTCGACATGTCCGGCCGCGTCGGCGAAGAGGTCGTCAACGAGGCTATGGCGCAGCATATTTCGTCGATCGGTCACGCGGTGTCGGTGCTCGGAGCGGCGTCGCTGCCGGCCGACCCGGATGCCCTGCGCGCACTCATCGGGCGCGAACCGATATCGCTGCGCGACTACCTGAGCACCCACCGCGACCAGTTCGCCGCGGACGCGGTCGCGGCGTCGATGTCGGGACGACGCGCTACATAGCGGCGCGCCTGGCACAGCCGCCGAGGTTTGCGTTCTCGCGCGGCGCCGCACTCTGCGGCTACCCCGCGGATCACCGGTGCCCCTGCTCGGCGCTTAAGGCACCGAGGTGCTCAGCGGATGTCGTTATTACCGCGAGCAAATCACCGTCCTCAACGACGCCCACATCACCGCCGAACACGCATGACCCCACGACACCAACCGGAGCCCACACCATGTCCCACCATCTCGACTCGCCCATCGCCCGCCAAGACATCCGCCTCGACATCACCGACCTCTATCTGTTCCGCGGCGAGAGCGGCACAGTGCTGATCATCAACGTCTGTCACTCCATGGGCGGCGACATTCCCGCACCGGGCTTTCACCCCGAAGGCATGTACGAATTGAAGATCGACCTCGACGGTGACGCGATCGAAGACCTCACGTACCGTTTCACCTTCACCGACCGCACTCCCGACGAGCGCCAGGACTTCACCCTGCTGCGCACCTCCGGCGCACAGGCGAGCGATCCCTTCGCCGACGGAACACGTCTGCTCGCCGGAACCACCGGCCAGGAGACCACCGGCGCCACTGGTATCCGAGTCTGGGCCGGCCGCGCCGGCGACCCGTTCTGGATCGAACCCGACGTCCTGCACGCCATAGGCCACGCCGTGCAGGACGGCACTGCCCTGGACTTGTCCGGCTGGCGCCGCGAGCAGGCCACCAACCTGTTCGCCGGCCACAGCGTGTACTCGCTGGTGCTGGAAGTGCCCGACACTGAACTGACCTCGCGCCGCGACGACGGCCGCATCGGAGTGTGGGCGGTCGCCTCACTGGGCACCGACGCCGGCGGGTGGCGCTCGATCAACCGAGTCGGGCTCCCGATGATCCATCCCCTGTTCACCCAATTTGACGAACGCCTCGGCGACGACCTCAACGCCGGCCAACCCCGCGACGACTACGCCACCTACGGCCCCTCCGTGGCCGCCAAATTGGCCGCCGTCATTGCCGCCCACGGCACCGCCACCGATCCCCAAACCCACGGCGCCGTCATCGCCGCCCGGCTGTTCCCCAACATTCTGCCCTACACCGTCGGCACACCCGCCGCCTTCAGCTTCGCCGGCTTCAACGGCCGCTCACTGATCGATAACGCCCCTGACGTGATGTTCAGCCTCGTCACCAACACACCAGTCAGCCTCGGCATCGGCAAGGAATCGGTCACCACACCACCCACCACGACGTTCCCGTACGTACCCGTCTTGCGCTGACCCGCAGCCCTGACCACACCCCTCGACCACCCACCAACACCGGCCGCCGCTGACCCGCCGAACCTGCGGTGGCGCTCAACAACCGCACCACCGTTGCGGCGCCAGACGACGAAAGGTGCTCCCATGACTGAGGCACGCGGTGTAGACCATGCATCACGGCGTCTGACGATCCCCTGCCCGGGAACTACGACGACGCACGCAACCGCTACGAGGGCCAGGTCCCTGTCGTCGATTACGCCGGTTTCGCCGACGCGCGATCCTGGCACGAATCCCTACGGCCAGACCCTGGTGGTCAAGGAACCGGTCGGGGTGGTCGGCGCCGTCATCGCGACACGGGCGACTCCAATCGTTCTCAGTAAGAAACAGCGAGTCTGGGAAACAACAGATGCCGGACGGCGGCCCGTTATCCGCCCACCGCACCGGGAGGAGGACAACACTCCGCCGCCGCCGAGCGAGCCGCGACCCCTTCACGACGTACCGGCACAGCGTTGGCTTACCTCCGCGCAGCGGATTGGTCGGGCCACTCATAGAACCCTTGGCCAGTTTTGGCTCCGAGCCGGCCGGAGTCCACGTACTCGTGCAACAGTCGCCGAGGGCCATCGGGCAGGTGGGGATTCTCGGCCGCGTAGTGATCTTCGATATCCAGGACGATGTCAAGACCCACCCGGTCCATCAGTCGAAACGGGCCCTCGGCGATCGCCATGTTCGCGACCATGATCGCGTCCACCTCTTCTGGTGTGCTCACCCCCTCTGCCACCACCTGCAGAGACTCCCGTTTGATGGCTGCCCAGATGCGGTTGAAGATGAATCCGGTGCTCTCCTTGCGTGCGACGAAGGGCAACAAACCGAACTCGGGCAACCGTGACTCGAGGAAATCGATGACCGCAGGATCGGTCTCGCCGTCCGACATCAGTTCGACCGCCATGTTCTGCGGAGGCAGGGCGAAATGCATGTTGAGCACCCGATGGCGATGTGCCACCTCGTCGACGATCAAACGAGAGGCGTAGGACGAGGAGTTCGTAGCCAGGATGGCGTCGAAGTCGGCCACTCGATCCAGTGCTCCGAACAGGGGCCGCTTGATGTCCAGACGTTCCGGCACCGCCTCGATGATCAGCCACGCTCCCGGCACGGCGGCATCGATGTCGGCCTCGGCCGAGACCCGGCCCGGTTGTCGCCCGGTGCGTGCGGTCAGCGCGGGCAGTTGATCGGCCACATACCGCAGCGCATCGTCGCGCTGCCCGGCGTCTGTATCGACGAGTCGGACGGCGCTGCCCGCCGCGGCGAATACCGCGGCGATGCGTCGACCCAAGGTGCCGGCGCCGATGACGGTAACGGGGCGGTCAGTGACGTTGGTGGGGGGTGTGACATTCATGGCGAGCCTTCCGATTCAGAATGTATTGAGTATATTATGAATCGGACCGAGCCGGAAAGGGGTCAGCAGTGACCGACGAGACAGTCCAACGCAAGCGGACGAACACCCGCAACCGGCTGCTGGATGCTTCTGCGGAATTGTTCGCCCGGCACGGAACGACCCAGGTCTCCATCGACGACATCTGTCGCACATCAGGATTCACCCGGGGCGCGTTCTACTCGAATTTCAAGACCGTCGAGGATGTCTTCTTCGCCCTCTACGAGCGCGCGAGCGCCGACCTGCTCGCGCGGATGGCCGACGCCTCGCCGCAGACCACGACCGCGACGCTGGAGGAAGCCGCCGACGCGCTCGTGGACCTCATCCCGGCCGACGTCGACTGGTATGTGATTCGCGCGTCCTTCGCGGTGCGCGCGCGCGGCCGCGAGGACATCGCAGCAGCCTTGCGGTCACACAGCGATCAACTTCGCCAAGGCATCGAACCGTTCATCGATGCCACTGTGCGGGCGGCAGGCCGGCGTTTGACCGTTGCCCTCGACGTCGCCGCACAGGTCGTCATCGCGGCCAACGTCGGAGCAGTGTTGCAGCTGGCGATCATCGACGACCCCACACAGGCTTTGCGCCGCAACGCCTTCCTTGCAGCACTCAAAGGAATCTCAGAACAAGCCCCGACCCGGTCGACGCGCACACAGGAGTAGCCATGACAACCGAACCGCCACCCCGGCTCTACGCACTGGACCTGATTCGCGGCAGCGTCCACCGCATAGACGTCGCCACAGGCGAGAGTCACGACCTGGCCACCGGGCTCGAGGAGGCACCGGACGGCATCATCGTCGACGAAGCCGAGGGCTACGCCTACTTCACCCTCATGGGTCGGCCGGACACGCCGCTGGAACCAGCACACGAACCACCATTCACCGCACGCAACGGCTCCATCCAACGGGTAGCACTCACCGGCGGAGCACCCGAGATCGTCGTCGACAGGGGACGCTTCACAACAGGAAAACAACTGGCCACTGATCCACGAACAGGCCGGCTGTTCTGGTGTGACCGGGAAGGAGGTGCGGTCTACCGCTGCGAGCGTGATGGCACCGCGGTCACCCGCCTGATCGACAACGCGAACGCAGACCTTCCAGCCGCTGAGCGGGAATGCGTCGGCATTGCGGTCGACCCCACGAACGACTGGCTGTACTGGACCCAGAAGGGGCCGTCCGACGGCGGCAAAGGCCGAATACTGCGCGCCCCACTCGACATTCCGCAGGGGACACCGCCAGAGGCACGGACGGACATCGAAATTCTATGGGACGGTCTGCCCGAACCAATCGACCTGGAACTCAACGAGGAACACCAGATCCTGTACTGGACCGACCGGGGAACACCACCCAACGGCAACACGCTCAACCGTGCCCACGTTCCCGAACCGGGCGACAGGGGAGTAACCCCCGACATCATCGCGCACGGCTTCTCCGAAGCCATCGGCGTGGCACTCGACCTGCCCAACAACGTTGCCTACGTCTCGGACCTATCCGGCGCCATCCGGCAAGTCGACCTGTCCACCGGCAACACGCGAGTCATCGCCGTCCTGGCCGGTGCCGCCACAGGAATCGCACTAGTCCACTGATATTCGTCAGCAACGCCCAACTCCCGCGTCGGTTGGCCGGGGAGTAGCTCGCGACAAAGCCATCCGGGGACCTCTACATTGGCTAAGCCATGTCCGAGTCAATGACATTGAGACAGCGTAGAATTCGAGGCTCGCGCTGTCGCTTCTCGAAGGATGTCGCGGGTCGCCGGGCTTCACGATGGCGCCTGCTCTCGCCAGCTGGCCAGCACTGGGCGCCACCGCGCCGTCGGCATGGCCGACCTCCTGATCGCTACCCTCGCAGAGGCTCATGATGTGACGCTGATTCACTATGACGCCGACTTTGAGGTTGCCGCAGAGGTACTACCGTTCCGGCACCAATGGGTTCTGGAACAGGGGGCCATCTGACTGTTTGACTTCAAAAGCCCTGGGCGGCACGGCAACTTATATTGATTTAGTTGACATAATGTGGCTTATCGGCACATATCACGGTGGGCGTATCCGAACAGGCGGACCGCATAGCGCTGCGACCGCGTGACCATTCGAGCGCCTGGCCCCGCTGCTGATTCGGCGATCGTCGCGGAGTGCGGCTGTTTTATGCGCGTTCGTCGTCAGCCATGACCAGCGGGCTTGCCTGGACGCTCGGCACCGTTGGCGGCCCGGGCGCATCGGCCGCCGTCGGCCGAACTGTCGATGGTCGAACCCATTCCAGCTCTCTCCCAACGCCTCTCGTCAACGTCAAAACGTCACAGTGACGAATTGACCTCGAGCGTCTCGGTGCGCTGCGACGGGCTTCAGTCTCGGTCGTGATGGCACACGGCTTCCAGCATGAGGCCGAAAGGGTCCAGCCAGAACGTGGCGAAGTACGGCGGCGGGTATTCCGGGAACGATTGCGGCTCATGGAGTACGACGCCATCGAGTTGGATTACGGCCTCGTGCACACGGGGAACCGCCGACCGTGTCCCGACCATGAACGCCAGGTGCTGAAGACCCGGTCGGTGGCGCGAATAATCACCCGGTTCACCTGACGGGTAGAGAAAAATGTAGGTCCCCGGCTTGCCTCCGGTTGGCCGGAACGCGATCTGATCGTCCGCGTCGAGGAACGGCTCGAATCCAACCAGCGGCATGAGCTCGTCGTAATATCGTCGAGCCGCCGCGAGGTCGGGCACGTTGACGCCGAGATGACCCAGCACGGCCTGATGGTAACTGGTGGAAGCTGACGCCGGAGCCGAAGCCGCATCCCCTGTCCGTGACGCCGGTGTCCCTCACTTGGGGCTGGTAGCCCGCTAAAACGTCACAGTGACGAATTGGCATGTCCCGCTGGGCCATTGCCCATTCAACGCCCGACTCCCAGGTCAACCTCCCCGACGGCACCGACGTGGTCGAGGCGGGTTCAAGCGTCATGCGATTAGAAGTCTTTGCCCAAGCGGCGGCGGCAGAACGCTCCCTCGCGTTCGTGACCGCATTGAAAGGAAGGGTTCTTCTATCCCCCGCGTCGAACCGAGGATGCGGCGTGCACGGGCTCTCCCGAGGTTCGGCTCGCCACTGCCGATTGCAATTCGAGTACCGCGCTACTCGCATGTGCCGGCAGACGGTACGTGACACTGAACATCACCACTGGCGGACAGGGTCTCGGCCGCTGGCGGAGCACTCGTTCGGGATCACCTCAACCTAGCGCCAAAAGGGAGGGTGATGGCACACGATGTACCCGGTATCGGGGTGGCACTGTCCGGGGGCGGTCACCGGGCGGCACTATTCAACTTGGGCGCTCTGCTGTACCTCATCGACGCCGGCAAGGGTCCCGAACTGCGGTCGGTGTCGTCCGTGTCGGGCGGATCGCTTACCAACGCCTACCTCGGCTACGCGGCGGACCTGACGACGGTAGATTCCGCGACGATGTGGACGCACGCCCGCGCTTTTGCGACCCAGATCGCCAGTCGAGGAACGCTATGGGCCGCCCCCGTCACCTACTTGTACCTGGGCAGCATCGCGGCGTTGCTGGCGCTCGCAACCGCCCTCAGTTTCGCGGGCCTGGGCTGGCTGTGCGTCGTGGTGTGGATGACCGTGATTGCATTGTGCGGGTGGATGGCCCAGTGGCGCAGCACTGTGGTCGCGCACGCCTTCGACACCACGCTGTTCCATCGCAGACCGCTGACGTCGATGAACTCCGTTGTGTCACATGTCTTGTGCGCGACCGATCTTCAGATGGGTCAGGCGGTGTACTTCTCGAGCAAGTTCGTCAATTCGTGGCGGACCGGCTGGGGCACACCGGGTGACCTGAGCATCGCGCGGGCGGCGCAGGCGTCGGCCGCGTTACCTGGAGCATTCAGCGTCGTATCAATGCCGCTGAGCCGCTTCGGTCTGCCCCAGGGCGGTATGCCCGACCGGCAAGCCCCCCGCCATTTCAAACTTCTCGACGGCGGGGTGTACGACAACATGGGCTCCGAGTGGCTGTTGGGACTGGATGACCGGCTCAAAGGATCTCCCCCGCCCGGCCTGCACCCGGTCGAAGAAGTGGTCGTGGTCAATGCGTCCGCCGGAGACGATGTCGTTCTGCGCCCGTCGATCACGGTTCCACTGATCGGCGAGATTCGCAGTCTCCTTGCGGTCAAGGACGTGATGTACCGCCAGACAACCGCCGTGCGTCGCCGGCTGCTCAATACGCGCTACCGTATCGCTCGCGACGACGACCTCGGCCACATTCATCACACAGCGTCTGTGTTGAAGGAGTCGTTGCGCGGCACGACGATTCAAATAAGCCAGAGTCCATTCTCGATACCCGACGCCTATGTGAGCGGTTCGGATTCGTTGGCTGCCCGCGCTCGTGAAGCAATCGCGGCGCTGGGTGGATTGGACAGACAGTTCTGGGAAGCGGAGGCCGATCGCAACCGACGCGTCAAGACGACGTTGTCGCGGGTCGCCCCGCGTCGTGCCGAATCGCTGATCCGGCACGGCTACATCCTGAGCATGGTCAATTGTCACGTGCTGCTCGGCTATCCGCTCGTGGGGATACCGGCGATCGATCAGTTCCGCCGGCTGGTCACACCAAGTCCGGGGCAAAGCAATCCCAGCGACGACCCGGCATCACCGCCACCCCAACAGCCCATCGTTCCACTGCAGTAGCACCTTTGGCGGCCGGCAAGGAGGACTTGATGCGCAAAGCCCCCGAACGAAGAGCGTTGCGGATATTCGCCTTCGACCCGATGATCTCGCGGGCCGGAGACCATCGCGTCACCGTCGAAGTGCCCTATCGCAAGCTCGACCGGATCGAGCGCTCCTTCTGGGACGACCGGCTCGAGGTGGTCGACTACGACGCTGCCGCTGACGTGTACTACAAAGCCGTCGACCTCGACGACGCCGCGATCGCGATGCAGCAGGGCATCGAGCCGTCGGAATCCGATCCCCAGTTCCACCAACAGATGGTGTACGCGGTCGCCTCGCGCGTGCTCGAGAACTTCGACCGCGCGCTCGGTCGACGCCTGCGATTCTGGGGCGGCGAGCGGCTGCGACTCATGCCGCACGCTTTTCAGGGCAGCAACGCGTATTTCGACGACGACCTGAACGCCGTGCTCTTCGGCTACTTCTCCGCTGATGTGGACGATCCCGGTCCCAACTTGCCGGGACAGTTGATCTTCACCTGCCTCTCGCACGACATCGTGGCCCACGAGGTCGCGCACGCGGCGTTGAGCCGTCTGCATCGCCGGTACAACGAACCCACCAACCCTCAGGTTCCTGCTCTGCATGAGGCGTTCGCCGACATCGTCGCGCTGTTCCAGCGCCTGACGTTTCCGGAAGTCGTGAGCACTGCAATCCGTGAGACGCGCAACAATCTGTTGGATCCGCAGGGACGGTTACTGGACATCGGCGCGCAATTCGGCTCTGCCGCCGGGAAAGGCCATGCGCTGCGCAGCATTGCGGCCACGCGCGATCCGTCGAAAGTCGCCTCCACCACCGAGCCGCATGCCCTCGGATGGATCCTCGTGTCGGCGGTGTACGACGGGTTCGTGGACACCTACGAGCGACGCACGCGCGACCTCGTCCGCATCGCGACAGGTGGCAGCGGCAAGCTGCCGGACGGGGAGTTGCATCCGGACCTGGTGAACCGGCTCGCCGGGGAGTGCGTCCGCACGGCGCAGACGGTCCTGTCGATGTGCATCCGCGCCACCGACTACCTGCCGCCCGTCGATCCGACGTTCAGCGATTACCTGCGGGCGATGATCACGGCCGACTTCGAACTGAATCGCTCGGACGTCTCGGGTGTCCGCGCTTCGATGATCGAGGCTTTCCGCCAGCGCGGCATACAGCCCCAGGCCGTGGGCTCGCTGGCTGTCGAATCACTGCTCCTTGAGGTGGAGCCCGATGACGCGCCGAAGGACAGCGATCTCGCGAGGATCGTCGCGGACCTGGTCGAGGTTGGTGCGCGCGAGCTCGGCCGGACGACGGGCCCGGCGACATCCACCAGCACATACCGGCAGCCACGCGCACGTGAGGTGACGAGCCGTTCCGACTGGGACGCGCAGCAATACCAGTCGCTTTCGGAGCCACCGAGAGAAGACGCGCAGATCCCCGAGACGGAGGAACCGGACGACGATTGGCGCAGCCTGGGCGGGAGGCTGGGATCCTGGGTGAAGGCGAACCGCCGCCGGCTCCAGCTCGATCCCGACATTCCCGCTGCAGTCGAATTCCATCCGGTGCACCGGATCGCCGCCACGGGCGAGTTGCTGGTCGAGATGGTCGCGCAGATTGTCCAGACCATGCGCCTGGAAGACGATCTCGGCGGATTGCACTACCGCGCGGGACTGACACTCGTGGCCAACATCGACGGGCAGGTCCGCTACTACATCCGCAAGCCGTTCTGCGAGGACCGGAAGCAGGCCCTGCGCGACCGGGTCACCGCATTCGACGACACGTACGGGATGGGCTGGGCCCCAGCTGATCCCAAACCCAACCGGATTGCCGCCGCATACTCGGCGCGGGCCATGGACGCACGGAGGTGGCGATGAGCTCCACGATGACGATCCGCATGTACAACGTCGGCTTCGGCGACTCGTTCCTGCTACTGCTGCCCGGCAAGAAGACCATTCTCGTGGACGCGGGCTTCCACAGTCAGGGCAAGGGTGCGTTCACCGGCAATGACCTCGCCAAGCAAATCGCGGCGGACGCGGAAGCACACAGCGGTGAACCGCGCATCGACGTCGTGATCGCGACGCACCGCCATCAGGATCACGTGTTCGCCTTCAATTCGGCGGAATGGAAGAAGCTCGACATCGGCGAGGTCTGGATGCCCTGGGTCGAGGACCGCGACAACCCCGACGCAACCAAACTCTGGAAGAAGCAGCAGGGCTTCGCCATGAGGCTGGCCGAGGCGGCCCCGAGCTTCGGGCTCTCGCCGGAGGACAATGCGGAACTCGACTTCCTGCTGTGGAACGCCGGGATAGACATCACCAACCTGGCGGCCGATGCCGAGCTGGCGGCGTGGAGCAACCAGGGAGCGCTGGAGACGCTGCACGACGGGTTCAGGCACCGCGACCGACTGGATCCGCGGTTCCTGCCCGAAAGCAACGTCTTTCCGGAGACCTTCGAAAGTAGCGTGATCACCGGAATGAAGGTGCACGTCCTTGGGCCACCGCGTGATCCCGACGAGATCGAGGAACTCGACCCCGCCAATGACGACGAGACCTACAAAGCACTCATGTTGAGGGCCGCCGGCGTCCTGGCCCAGGCGGTTGCAGCCCCGTTCTCCGAGCAGTGGCGCGTGCCTGAAACCGACGCGGGACCGCAGCTCGCCGCCAAAGACCTCAAGCGTCTGAAAGGACTCGCGCACTCGGCCGACGCGCTGCTGGCCGCGAAGGCCGTCGACGACATGATCAACTCGACGAGCCTGGTGCTGGTACTCGAGATCGGCGACGCCCGTCTGCTGCTGCCGGGCGACGCCGAATGGGGAACCTGGAAGCGCATTTTGGCGAACAACAAAGCGCGCTCCCTCCTGCGCGGCGCCACCTTCTTCAAGGTCGGCCACCACGGCAGCCACAACGCGACGTCCAAGACGCTCGTCGAGAAGGTGCTGCCGCGTGAGATCCCGGCGATGGTGTCCACGCAGGAGGGCTCCGGAAACTATCGCAACAACATTCCGCTCGAGGATCTGCTGAAGGCGCTCGGGGAGCACGACATCAGCTATGCGCGCAGCGACAAGGGCGACGAGGTGTTGCCGCCCGGCTTTGTCGCCGAGGCCGATGCGAAATGGATCGACATCGAGATCGCCTGCTGAGCCGGTCCACGTCGGCGGTCGATCACAGCCTCAACGACTGTCGCCGAATCCGGGTTTCTGCACCACGGGCTTGCGGTGCTTGATCACGGGAAGTTGTGCGAACACGGAAGGGTCGACGCCGAACACGGCACCCAAAACGTCGGCAGGCACCGATGAGATCGACTGTGCCAGTGGCACGTCGTCCTGGGGTTCGGTGGTCTCGGCATTGAACACCACCAGCACATAGAGGTCCTCGGTGTCGCTGACATTCTCGAAGTAGTGGAAATGACCCTGAGGGGCGAACACCAGGTCACCGGCGCCGACGGTGAAACGATCCTGGGTCGAGTCGGGCCCGACGAAACTCCATCGGGTGGTACCGGCGATGACGAAGTTGACTTCCCACGCACTGGGGTGCCAGTGCGGCTCGCGGATCCCGCCGGGCGCGAGGTGGATCAGATAGGTCGCCGCCTTCTGTCCGCGAAGGATCGGGAAGTTCTCGGCATGCGCGCCCTGCAGGCTTCCTCCGGGCATGAAATTGCCTGGTGCGGACTGTAGATGGAAGACGTGGGGGTGGTCCGGGTCCAAGCCGGGCTCCGGCTTGGACCCGGCGGCCGGCAGACCGAGCCAGGGTGATCCGATACCCGGCTTGATCGGGATGGCGGGCGGTGGCGGGAAGCCGGCCTCGGAGACGGTCGGTGTGGCGACGTTGCGCGCGTCGCTGGTGGGTTCGAGACCGTGTGGAGGTGTATCGGACATGGTCATCCTCTGCGGGTAGGCGGACACGGATGCGGGAACGTGAATCAAGTAAGTGTTGAACCTCGATTGCACTGCACTGTACAGTGCAGTGCAGGCTCTGGTGAAGTGCTCAACGACCTCAGCTTCGCGGATCGAAGGGAATACCGGCGTGATGTCTGCCAACAGTTCGAACCCCTCAACAACCGCGCCCTCATCCGATGGCGAAAGCCCAGCACGGGCGCGCGCAACGGAGATGGCCGACAGGGCACGCATCTGGCTGAATACGCTCTCCGAGAGCCAGATTCGAACGGCCTTGTTCCCCGCTCCATCGCAGGAGGATGCCGATCGCGAGCGGCGGAGATTCTTCTATGTGCCCACCGATCACGGTGGGCTCACCCTGGAGCAGCAAGACCCGCACCAACGGCAGTTGGCGATGATGTTGCTCGCCACCGGCCTGAGCCGAGAGGGCTACGTGGCGGCCGCGGCCATCGTCGGGTTGGAGAACATCCTCGATCTCTACGAAGACTTCAGCATCCAGTGGGACTTCCCGCGCGGTCGCGACACCGGCCGGTACTACCTGCGCATCTTCGGCGATCCTCGTGAAAGCGCCACGTGGAGTTGGCGGTTCGGCGGCCACCATCTGTCCATCAACTTCTTGGTGATCGACGGTGAGGTCGCGGCGACCACTCCCCTCTTCCTCGGCGCCGATCCGGCCTCGGCACCGCTGCCGGGTGGCGCGCATTACGCCCCACTCGGCGGCATCGAAGATCTGGCCTTCCAATTCGCCGCCTCGCTCGACGGCGCACAGCGCTCACAGATGCAACTGCTCGACCGGGCCGTCGGCGACATCGTGAGCGGTAACCGGGACCGGCTCGCCGATGGTGACGAGATGATGGTCACCCGGAACCTGTTCCGTGGCAAACTCGAAAAGCCGGAACTGCTCAAGCTGGCCGACGGCATCTACGCCGAAGGTGAGCAACAGTCGGGGTTCACCAAAGCCGACCACCGCCGGATGGCCTACACCGTCAAGCCAAAGGGCCTCTCCGCGGCCGACCTGTCCCCCGATCAACGACAGCTCTTGCAGAGCCTGGTGGCCGCGGCGTCGTCGGGCATCCACCTCGACTTGGCGCCGATCGGTCCCGATCGGCTGGCGGGAATGCATGTTGCCTGGGGCGGACCCCTTGACGGCGCGCCGGTCTACTTTCGGCTGCAGGCGGGCACCGAGTTTCTCTACGAGTATGACAACACCCAGCGCAAGGGCAACCACGTCCACTCGGTGTTGCGTAACCCTGTGCGGGACTTCGGTATAGATCTGCTCAAGCACCATTACGAGAACGTCGCCCACCGCTGACCGATGCAAGTATCCGAGGCACACGTCACGTTGACCGACTTCCGGTTCACCTGCGGTGACACGCTGGCCGCCGTCACGCAGAACTACCGGACTCTGGGGACACCTCGACGTGCCGCCGACGGCGATGTCGTCAACGCGGTGCTGTTGCTGCACGGGACGACGGGCAGCGGCACACAGTTCCTGATTCCGAGCACCGCGGACCATCTGTTCGGGCCGGGCCGGCCACTCGACCTCGCCAGCCACTACGTGATCCTTCCGGACGCACTCGGGCACGGGGGTTCCAGTAAACCCAGTGACGGGTTGGGCAACCGGTTCCCGCAGTACGGTTATGTCGACATCGTGACCGCCCAGCATCGACTGGTCACCGAGCACCTGGGCATCCGGACGCTGCGGTTGGTCGCCGGTACGTCGATGGGCGGGATGCAGACCTGGATGTGGGGCCAGATGTACCCGGATACAATGCGTGCGCTGATGCCGATAGCCGCGCTGCCGCAGCGTGTTCGGGGACGGAACTTGTTGTACCGTCGTCTGCTCATCGACGCCATTCGCACCGACCCCGCGTATCGGGACGGCGCCTACGACAGTCAGCCCCGTTCGGTCGGTCTCGCTTTCAACATCTTCGCGCTGTTGACGCACGGAGTACCCGCACTCGAACGCGCCATCGATTCGATTGCGACCGCGGATGCGTACGTCCAGAAGGCGGCCGACGACGCCGTCCGGCTGCAGGATGCGAACGACACCATCTGGGAGTTCGCCGCGTCTTTCGACTACGACCCCAGCGCTCGGCTGAGCGACATCACCGCGCCCCTGCTCGCGGTCAATTTCGAAGACGACGAGGTGAACCCGAGCGGGCCGGATGTTCTCCGGGACGCCGTCGAGCGCGTCGCACGGGGAAGAGCCGTCATCGTCCCGACCGGCCCCGGGTCGGACGGACATCTGTCACTCAAGAACGCCCGTCTCTGGGCGCACCACGTGCGGGAAATCCTCGCGTGGACGACTGATGGCCATCACGGGTCATGACGTGCCGTGGTGAGGAAGGACCGTTGTCGGTATGACATTCGACCAGAACGCGCAGTGGATGCGAACCTGGCTCGCGCACTGGGTGCAACCGCATGGTGTGCATCACGATGGCGAGCACGGCCGGGCTGTGTACCAGAGATCCACAATGGGTGCTCTGCTCGACGGCATCTACGACGGTGACATGACCATCCAGGAGGTGCTCGAGCACGGCGACTTCGGGCTCGGAACCTTCAATCAGCTGGACGGGGAGATGGTGATCCTCGACGGCGTGTGCTACCAGCTGCATGCCGACGGCACGGTGAACCGCGCCGATCTGCAGGCCCGGACGCCTTTCGCGGCAGTGACCTGGTTTCGCGCCGACCACGTGTTCGACCTCGACGCACCGACTGATCGCGCCGGCCTCACGGCAGCGGTGGATGCTCGGATCGAAAGTGCCAATCTCATCTACGCGGTCCGTATTTCCGGACATTTCAGCAGAATTCACACCAGAACCGTGTCTCGGCAAACCCGCCCCTATCGTGGCTTCACCGAGGCGACGAAGAACCAGAGCGAGACCGTCCTCGAGGACACCTCCGGGGTGATGGCGGGATTCCGCATGCCCGACTATGAGCAGGGCATCAGCGTCGCCGGCTACCATCTGCACTTTCTCGATGCCGCGCATGCCCGGGGCGGCCACGCCCTCGACTTCCAGATCACCGCGGCCCGCGTAGAGATCAGCGTGCGCTCGGATCTGCACCTCAGTTTGCCGACCACCGCGGAGTTCTTGAACGCGCACCTCGACCGGGCAGACCTCGACGCCGATATCGGGCGGACCGAAGGTGGATGAGTCCGCGAGCGCCCGTGCCGGGATACAGGATTGTTGACGACTCTCGAGAGGACGACGTGATCACGTTGCCTGCTGTCCGGTCCGCGCAGCGCGTCGTGGACACCCTCGATGCCTTCGGGGTGCGCTACATCTTCGGTGTCCCCGGAGCGAAGATCGATGCCGTGTACGACTGCCTGCTCGACGGCGGACCCGAATTGGTGATCTGCCGCCACGAGCAGAACGCGGCGTTCATGGCCGCGGCGGTGGGCCGGCTCACCGGCACCCCCGGTGCCGTGCTGGTGACATCGGGTCCCGGTACGAGCAACCTGTCCACGGGTCTGCTCACGGCCAACACCGAGCAGTATCCGGTGATCGCGATCTGTGGTGCCGTCGACCGCGCCGACCGGATCAAGAGGACCCACCAGTCGATGGCGACGGTGGAGGCTCTGCGGCCGTTCACCAAATACGTTGCCGAGGTGGACGACCCGGACAATGTGAATGAGGCGGTGGCCAATGCCCTCAGAGCCGCCGTGAGCGTTCCGCAGGGCGCCGCGGCAGTGGTCCTACCTCAGGACGTCGCCAAGGCCGGCACCACCAGTGGGGTGTCGCGATTGGCCGCTCCCGGTCGCCTCGGGCCGGCGCCCGGCGACGCCATCGCCGCAGTGGGCGACCGGATCCGACAGGCGAAATTCCCCGTGATACTGGCCGGGATGCGCGCCGCCGAGCCTGCCGCATGTGCTGCGATTCGCGGCCTCCTGGAAGTGGCGGACCTGCCCGTCGTCGAGACCTTCCAGGCGGCGGGCATCGTCTCCCGGGCCCTGGAGTCGCACTACCTCGGGCGCGTCGGCCTGTTCCGCAATCAACCCGGTGACATCGTGCTCAGTCGTGCTGACCTGGTGCTTGCAGTGGGTTACGACCCGGTGGAATACGACCCCCGGCTCTGGAACACCGATCCCGACCGTCGCGGCATCGTCCACCTCGACACCGCACCGGCCGACTGGGACAACCACTATCAACCGGTGGCCGAACTGCGTGGCGACATCGCCGCCACGGTGGCCGCGCTGAGCTCGCGGCTGACCGGTCTGTGCCTGGCCGATCCCGCCGCGGCCATCGTCGACGAACAGCGCGCTGTCCTGCAGGGCGTCGACGACGTGTCGGGCGCGGGTGAGGCGGAAAGCGCGCTCGTGGACCCGGTGGCACTCGTGCTGACCCTGCGGGAGCTGCTCGACGACGAGGCCACCGTGGCCAGCGACATCGGTACGCACTACATCTATCTCGCCCGGCACCTCCGCACCTATCAGCCCGGCCATCTGTTGTTCTCCAACGGTCAACAGACCCTCGGTGTCGCGCTTCCGTGGGCCATGGCCGCATCGATGGTGCGGCCGGGAACGCAGATCGTCTCGGTGTCCGGCGACGGCGGCTTCTTGTTCAGCGCGCAGGAACTGGAGACGGCGCGCCGCCTGGGCCTGAAATTCACACACGTCATCATGCGCGACAACTCCTACGACATGGTGAAGTTTCAGGCGGTCCAGAAGTATGGACGGGCCAACGGCGTCGAACTGGGTGACTACGCCATCGCCTCGTTCGCAGCAGCTTTCGGAGCGCACGGCGTCAGGGTGAGCACACTGGCGGAGTTTCGGACGGCATTGCGCGCATCGTTCGGCGCCGGTGGCGTCACCGTGATCGACGTGCCCGTGGACTACAGCCGATCGGGTGAGCTGGGCGCCGACCTTCATGACGACGCCTTCGAATAGCAACCGAAGGCGGGCACCCATCTGCCACCACCCCTGCCGTCACCCGCGGGCGCAGGTAGTGCTAGCCGTAAAAGCAGCGTAGGGCAAACCGGAAAACTGAGGCGCGAAGCCACTTTTCGCCTTGTCGGCGGCTCCGACTGCACTGTACAGTGCAATGCAGTCGACTGATGTACCACCCGCTGGATCCTCCACTCACACCATCGATATTCGATCTCAAGGAGCAGTCATGAAGGTCGGTTTCAAAGACGACTCGTTCGCATTCGAACTCGTTCGCAATCTGGGGTTCACGTATTACGGTGGTGCCGATATCGCCGAGATCATGGCCACGGTCGACACCATCGTCGAGGGCGACTTCGACAGCTGGTACCAGAGCTGGCACAACCGTGGCGAACGGGTGCTGGGGCGAGCGCGTGATTACCTGTCCGGGGGCCACCTCGTCAGTGCTCGGGAAGCGCTGCTGCGTGCGTCGACATACTTCCGGATGTCGGAGTTCTATCTGCACGGTAATCCGGATGATCCCCGCATTCTCGCCGATGCCAAGGCCTCGCAGGACGCCTACGCAAAGGCTGCCGAACTGATGGGTCCCACCTGGGAGCCCATTGAAATCCCTTATGAGGGTACGACGTTGCCGGGTTACTTCTACAAACCGGACGACTCCCCGGAGCCGCGGCCCACCCTCATTTTCCACGGTGGCTTCGACTCGAGCGTCGAAGAGTTGTACTACTTCGCCGCCGCCGGCGCGACCCGGCGTGGCTACAACTGTCTGACCTTCGACGGTCCCGGCCAGGGCATGCCGGTGCGTGAGCAGAAGCTGTACTTCCGGTACGACTGGGAGAAGGTCGTCTCACCGGTAGTCGATTACGCGGTGTCCCGACCCGATGTGGACGCCGACCGACTGGCGCTCAAGGGCATGAGCCTCGGGGGTTACCTCGCCGCCCGGGCGGCCGCGTTCGAGCCGAGGTTCAAAGCGGCGATTCTGTTCGACGGGGTCTGGAGCCTCTACGACAGCATTGTCGGGATCATGCCTCCCGGGGCGGGTAAGGCCCTCGATGACGAAGACGCGGCCACCTTCAACACGCTGGCTCAACAGGCGATGGACGCCAACACCCAGGTCCGGTGGACCTTCACCCAAGGCACGTGGAGTTTCGGTCAGAAGACCCCATACGACTTCATGGTCGAGTGCAAGAAGATGACCCTGGACGGTGGCGTGCTCGACGGGATCACCTGCCCCACCTTGGTGATGGAGGCCGACGGGGATCAGTTCTTCCGCGGTCAGCCCGAACACGTCTACCAAGAACTGAAGGCGCCCAA